>CAZOSR010000133.1:5700-5936 GCA_964582445.1 uncultured Coriobacteriaceae bacterium
GCTTCAACATCTCTGCGAGCGCGGTGCGCGCCGAGGTCCGTCAGGCGCCGCAGGGTCGCTCGCAGGGCGCCGAGATGTTCGCCAACCGCCTGCGCAAGAACGCGCGCCACCTCGGCAAGTGGGCGCGGCGCGAGGGGGTCACCTGCTACCGCGTGTACGACGCCGACCTGCCCGAGTACGCCGTGGCGGTCGACCTGTACCTGGGAGCCGGCGCGGATGAGGGCCGCCGGCTTGCG
>CAZOSR010000134.1:0-5866 GCA_964582445.1 uncultured Coriobacteriaceae bacterium
CATGGCTGGCTAGGCGTGCGGCTCGGAGATCGGGCAGAGGCCATCGTCGGCATGCGCGGTATCTGGCGGTGAGTGTAGGAGAGAGTGAAGCGGCCGGGATTCAATCCGGCCGCTTCTTGTCGTTCGCAGGTGGCCTATACTGGGCCTGAAGTCGCTCAATGTGTGTCTCCCACATTCACGGACGGGAACGCGTATGCAGGCCGATGTTTCACCTCGTGCAGGCGAGCGGCCGCCTCGCCTGTGGTACCTGGGTCTCGGGTTGTGGTGGACATGGTTCACTTCCTTCGTGGTGAGCGATCCGGTGCTCCTGCCGATCCTTCAGCAATCGCCTGCTCTCATCAGCGGAATGCGGATCGCGCTCTTCTCTGCGAGTGCTGCGGGACTAATCGTGGTGGCGGCAAACCGCACCGCGATAGCACCGCTGCGCGAGCGACGGGCGCTGATCTCATTGTCGCTGTGTCTCATGTCCGTTGGGACGCTGCTGGTTGGGCTCGCGGGCAGGGGCATCGTGCCCGGCGCCTGGCTTCTGGGGGGAGCCGCTATCGCGGGTTTTTCGTCAGTCCCACTAATGATGGCGTGGTGTGAGTTGCTCGGAGCAGTTGGAACCCGCACCGCGAGCATCACCGTCGCCGGGTCGATGCTCCTGGTTGCTGTGGCTATCTCGGCCATGGCTATGGCCAGCAACTCTTTGCCGTGGATCACCGTCGGGATCCTCGTTCTCCTGCCCATTGCATCGCTTGTGATGTTCACGGCAGCCGGCAGGATCGTATGGCGCGCATTGCCATTGTCCGGGCGTCTGGACCGCGAGCGGTTCCCGATCCCTTCGCGGATCGTGGCCGGGCTGGTCATCTACGGTGTTGCGGTTGGCCTGATGCTCGGGCTTGGCGCATCGACTGCAGGCTCGCGAACCACCCACATCGTGTTCGGCATTGGAATCGGGCTTGCGGCTCTCTTGCTGCTTCTGCGGATACTGCTCTCATCTCGTGAGGTCGACTACAGTCTCGCCTACAGACTCGTGCTGCCGTTAGTGGCGGGTGGCTTGCTGTTGACAACGGTTCTCGACCAGCGGCACTCGGTCGTGGGCAACGCCGTTGTCTCGATTGGATGGGCGTGTCAGGTCATGTTTGCGATGATCATCAGTGCCGACCTGTCCAGTCGCCTTCCTGCCCCCGCGCTTGCGGTCTTCAGTCAGAAGGCGTCGGCGCTGCAAGCGGGTATCGCGGCCGGTGTCCTGCTCCACTACGTGAGTGAGGGCTGGGCCATAGCAGAGACCCCGCTCGTCCCTCTCATCGCTCTTGCGGTTGTCTTCTGCATGATCTTTGCAGGGATGTTCCTCCTCAACGAACCCAGCCGGGCAACGGTGTGGGGTCTTATTGTGCCGCCACCGCCGCCGGCCGCAGCCGTGTCGGCCCTCGAGGAGCGGAGTGCGGTTGTTGCGCGGACGTTCGGATTGACATCGCGGGAGCAGGAGATACTGCTGCTTCTGGCAAGAGGCAGGAACGCGGAACACATCAGCACTGAACTCTTCATCTCGGTGTTCACTGCGAGGACCCACATCCAGAGAATCTACTCGAAGCTCGACGTGCATTCGCAACAGGATCTCATCGACATTGTGGAAGCCGCCGGACCCTCGGAGTAACGGCCGCGGCGGTGTGCATCGCGGCGGTTACGACGCGCGTGAGACGGCACCTCGTCTGAACAGCGTGAGTTCGACCTCATCGGGGGAGATGCCGGCTAGACAACTCTGTCTGCATAGCCAGTCCACCGCCGAGAGATACTCGCGGTAGTCATGGATGCTCCCCTGCGGTTTGGTTGCGATAGCGCGTTGCAGCTCATGTCGCACAAATCAACAATCATGAGGATAGCGCTTTGTCGCAGCTGGCCCCAGAATGCGCGGCGGGTCCGAAGAACAGAAGCCGGGCCAGCGGGCGTGCCCGGCGCAGACGCGCGTCTCGGATGAATACCTGATGGGGTATATTGTCCTGGATAGTCGGCTGCAACGATCAAGCGTGCACTCAGGTGCGCGAGACCAACTGGGAGCGAATCGTGCCCGCAAACGGAACCTCCTGTCCGATCCCGCCCGCGTCGCCCGAGCCGCCTGTGCCCGGCGAAGCGACGTCCAGTGCTGACGATACCGCACTTGCCCACGCTACCTTCGTGATCACCGGCATGACGTGCGCGTCGTGCGCGGCGATCATCGAGAAGACACTCGCAAAGGCGCCCGGGATTGTCAGCGCGAACGTCAATCTCGCCTCGGAGCGGCTGGCCGCGGCCTATGACCCTTCGATCATCGGCCCCGATGAGATCATCGCGGTTGTTGAGAAGGCCGGCTTCCTCGCCGAGCAGGTCCTCGAGTCCTCCGGGATCCCGGACGAGGCGGCCGACACTCGGCGAGCGGAGCAGGAAGCGCGCTACCGCCAACAGCGCTTCGTCACGACGGTGAGTTTCGTGCTCGCGGCGCTCGTGGTGCTCGTCTCGATGGTTCCGCCGTTTATGGAACTCATTCCGTCGGCGGTGGCGGCACTCCTCACGAGCATCTTCGGCGGCACGTGGGACCACATGATGGTCATGAAGTACATCACGTTCGTCCTCGCCACACCCGTGCAGTTCTGGGCCGGGGCGCGCTACTACTCCGGCTTCTGGCACGCGCTCAAGCGCGGCAGCGGCAACATGGACACGCTCGTGGCCATCGGCACGTCGGCGGCGTATTTCTACTCGGTGGCGGCTACGTTTGTGCCCGCACTGACCGGGGAGCCGGTGTTCTTTGAGACGTCAGCGCTGCTGATCGCGTTTGTGGGCCTGGGCAAGCTGCTCGAGGCGCGCGCCAAGGGGCGCACCGGCGACGCAATCAAGAAGCTCATGGGGCTTGCGGCGCGGACCGCGCGGATCGTACGCGGCGGCGGGGAAGTGGACGTGCCCGCCGAGTCGGTCGTGCCGGGCGACGTGGTTGTGGTGCGGCCGGGCGAGAAGGTGCCGGTCGACGGTGTGGTGACCGAGGGCCTGTCGGCGGTGGACGAGTCAATGCTCACGGGCGAGTCGATACCCGTGGAGAAGGGCGCGGGCGACACGGTGATCGGCGCTACGATGAACACGCTCGGCTCGTTCCGCTTCCGGGCCACGCGCGTGGGGCGCGACACCGCGCTCGCACAGATCGTGCGGCTCGTGGAAGAGGCGCAGGGCTCCAAGGCGCCCGTGCAGCGCTTCGCCGATCGCATCTCGGCGGTCTTCGTGCCTGCGGTCGTGGGCGTGGCGGTCGTGACGTTCCTGGTGTGGCTACTCGTGGTGCCCGCGTTTGTGGACGCCGCGTACTATGCCGGGACGTCGGTCTTCGTGAAGGCGCTGCTCGCAGGCACGGCTGTGCTTGTGATCGCGTGCCCGTGCGCGCTCGGGTTGGCCACGCCGACCGCGATCATGGTCGGCACGGGCAAGGGCGCCGAGTACGGCGTGCTTATCAAGACTGCAGAAGCGCTTGAGACCGCGCAGAAGCTGCAGGCGATCGTGTTCGATAAGACCGGCACGCTCACGCATGGCAAGCCGGTGGTGACCGAGGTGGAGGCGTTTGGCGACGGGGCCGTGGCCTCCGCCGATCTCCTCAGCCTTGCCGCCTCACTCGAGCGATCTTCCGAGCACCCGCTGGCCGCGGCTATCGTTGCGCATGCGGCAGACGCGGGTCTTGCGCTGGCGCCGGTGAACGGCTTCGCGGCAATTCCCGGCCACGGCGTTGAAGGCGATGTGGACGGCCACCGGGTCGCGCTCGGCAATCGGGCGCTCATGGCGCGCGAGGGCGTGGACGTCGCAGCGCATGAAGCACGCGTGGCCGAGCTGGAGGGCGAGGGCAAGACCGTGATGCTCGTGGCGCTCGACGGCGTGGCAGCCGGACTCGTTGCGGTTGCAGACACGCTCAGGGACAACTCGGCGGAAGCGGTTGCGCGGCTTTCCGCGCTCGGCCTTGAGGTCTACATGATCACGGGCGACAACCGCCGGACCGCCGAGGCGATCGCGGTCGGCGTGGGCATCTCGCCCGAGCACGTGCTCGCCGACGTTCTGCCCGAGCGCAAGGCCGAGGAGGTTGCGGCGCTGCAGGCGCGCGGCCTCGTGACCGCCATGGTGGGCGACGGCATCAACGACTCGCCCGCGCTCGCGCGCGCCGACATAGGCATCGCGATGGGCGCCGGCACGGACGTTGCGCTCGAAACCGGCGACATCGTCCTCATCAAGAACGACCTGCGCGACGTAGTGACCGCGATCGAACTCTCACGCGCCACGATGAAGCGCATCCGCCTGAACTTCTTCTGGGCGCTCGGCTACAACACGCTTGGCATCCCGATTGCCGCGCTCGGACTGCTCCGGCCGGAGCTTGCCGGTGCCGCGATGGCGCTCTCGAGCGTGAGTGTTGTGACGAGTTCGCTGCTGCTCAGACGATTCCGGCCGAGTCTGGCCGCTACGCAAGGAGGCTCGGAGTAATGGTCCGTCACCACATCATCATTGTTGCCGTCACCGCGCTCCTCTGCGCGGCGCTGCTTGTCTGGGGCGTGACAACCGGGGCCAGCGTCATGGGTCTCGTCGTCGCCGAGGGCAGCGCGGGCATCGTCGTCCCGGACCAGTCCGCGTCAGGAGGCTCCGTCACGATCGACTCGGTGACCGCTCCAACCGCCGCTTTCGTGGTAGTTCACCAGAACGTGGACGGCAAGCCCGGTGATCGTCTCGGCTATGCGTGGGTTCCCGCAGGCACGAGCACGAACGTTGTCGTGAAGCTCGACCCCGGCGTTGAGATCACCGTGGACCTGATCGCCGCCGTGCATGCGGACCGGGCTACGGCCGGCGTGCTTGAGTTCGACATGATGAACATGGAAGCCAGTCCGGACCGTCCGTTCTTCGTGAACGGTGCGGAGGTGGCCACGGTTTTCCCGCTTCGGTAGCGTACGGGTGGCCGGGGCGCGCTGCGGGCGTCTCGGCCACCGGCTTGCCCAAGCCGTCCTCGGCAGGTTCCGGCGAGTTCCTACTGCTCTTGGATTCGATTCCTCGGCGCAGAGGAACGGCTCCCCAGCACACGCGGGGAGCCGTTTTGGCTGCCTCTACGATGGAGTAGCCGCGCTCCTACGCACTCGCGAGAGTCTGCGCCACCAGGTACGCGTATGTCAGGCTGCGTCCCGATGCGGCACCGACGAACAACTCCGGGTAGGTGTTGGAGAAGTAGCCGCCGGAGGTGTCGCCGATCGCGTAGAGTCCCTCGATCGGCTGGTATGCCGTGTCCACGACCTGGAGGTTCGTGTTGATGCGCAGGCCGTCCATGGTGGTCAAGAGCGAACCGCCAAGCACGACGCCCTGGAACGGCGGCGTCTCGAGCGCAAACATATCCTTCGCGGGCTTGCCATAGTCGTCGTCATGGCCAGCCTTGGCGAGCTCGTTGTACCGCTGCACCGTCGCTACGAAGGTGTCGGCAGGGATGCCCAGCGCCTCTGCCAGTCCTTCCAGGGTATCGGCAGTCTGGACCAGTCCAGCTTCCGCATATTTCGCGATCATTTCACCGATGACTTCCGGCCCGGGTCCCTCATTTGTCGCCGGTACCGACGGGCTAGGCGCGAGGCGCGAGCAGCCGATCGTGTGTGAAGACACGACGTTGGCCCAGTAGTTCGCGTCCCAAATCTCGCAGCAGACGGCCTCAGTGCCAGCTACGTATGCGGCGTGGATGCCAAAGTCATACGGGCAGGACTCGTTGTAGTAGCGCTCACCGGCGAAGTTGACCTTGAGCCATGGCTGGCTGCCCGGCGGGAAGAAGCCCGCGCCGCCGTATGGGTATCCCCCGACCGTACCGGGGGCTGCGATGCCCCGGTCGAAGACCATCGCGGAGGCTACCTCGTCTTTG
>CAZOSR010000135.1:0-5823 GCA_964582445.1 uncultured Coriobacteriaceae bacterium
TCGGTATCGCTATGCCAAGGATCTGACGGTCGCTCTCGTCAAGCCGGACCGCAAGGAAATCGGCGCTGCCGCCCCCATCGGTACCGATGATCAGCAGATTCTCTCTGGCCTTCTCGGCCCGGGCCTCAGGTGTGGCCTGCTCGACCGATTCGCGTTTGGCGAGCCACCTCGCCCCGGCGTTGATGCCAGTGGCGAGCACGAACAGCACAAGTGCTACCGCAACGATGCCCCCGAGCACCGTACCGAGCACCTGCAGTCCTGCAAGCAGCCCATTCCGAGTAGCCCGCGCGCCGTCACGCACGTTGTCCCGGACACGCTGCGTCTTCGCATCACGACGGACCTTCTTGCCGAGCTTGGAGGACCGCTTCGACGCCCGCCATCCTCCAGCGGAACTCGACACGGCCGGCCGATCCGGTGTTTCCACGTGGCTGCGTCTGCGTGGGTAGTCCGACCCCGTGTGGGCTGCAGGCTGAGCGGCCTGGTTCGGCCTCAGGCGCTTGCGCTTGCTCACGGTCGCTCACCCGCCACGATCTGGTTCCAGACCTGAAGCGTCACCGGATGGATCGGCCGACGCCGCTTGACGATGTGCTTGAGGGATGCCGCGTACGCATCGGCGAAGAGTCGACCGAGCGAAGCCTCACCTACACGCGCCCGGATGCTATCCACACCCTTGTGCTCGCGTGCCGGCTCGATCACATCGGCTATGTAGATCAGCATGGCGAGCGGCGCCATGGGGACGCGTCCATAGGTATGTGCACCGATCGCATCGAGTACCGCTGCGCCCAGACCTTCGAACACGCCGGGTAGTTCGCGCTCCGCCACGGGCCCGTGGAGGAGATACGGGACCGCCTCGTCGGCATCGGTGATCTCGATGCCCAACCAACGGGCATGAGCGAGCAACTCCTCTGCCGGCAACTCACGGTTCCAATCGTGGAGGATCCCGGCGAGCCGGGCCTCGTCCGGATCGAGCCCGTAGCGCTCCGCCAGCATGGCCGCGGTCTCGGCGACACGCTCGCAGTGCGTGAACGCCCCAGGGCTCAGACGGACGCGCACGGCATCATGAACGTTCTCGTAGGCCGGCCGCACGTCAGGCTTCCTCGCTGTAGAGCCGGTTCTTGGCGACATACGATGCCACTGCCTCCGGCAGCAGGTACCTGACCGGCCGCCTCCTGACCACCCGCGTACGGATGTCGGTCGAGGAGATGGCGAGCGCGGGGACCTCCATCGTCTGAACGACGAGCCCCGAACCGCCCGCACGTTCGAGAACCGGTGTCATGTCGTATCCCGGCCGCGTGGCCGCAATGAGCGTACATAGATCCGCCAGTCTCGCAGAGTCTTTCCACGTGAGGATCTCAAGCACCGCATCTGCCCCGGTGATGAAGAACAGGTCCGCACCGGAACCGTACCTGTTTTTGAGTTCGGTCATCGTATCGACCGTGTAGGTGACACCGGGACGGTCGATCTCCAGGCGGCTCACCTCGAAGTCGGGGTTGCTTGCGGTGGCGATCACCGTCATGAGATAGCGGTGCTCAGCAGGGCTCACCCTGCGGTCGGTCTTGCGGGCGGATTCGCCCGTCGGCATGAAGAGCACCCGGTCCAGGTTGAACTGAACCAGTGCTTCCTCGGCGGCGACAAGGTGACCGTAGTGGATCGGATCGAACGTGCCACCCATGATGCCCAGTCGCAGTCGCTTCCTCACTCGCGTATCTGCCCGCTTCCCATCGCGACATACTTCGTGGTGGTGAGCGCGGCCAGACCCATGGGGCCACGCGCGTGGAGTTTCTGTGTCGAAATGCCGATCTCCGCGCCCAGGCCGAACTCCCCACCGTCCGTGAACCGCGTGGATGCGTTCACGTACACGGCGGCAGCATCGACCTCGTTCAGGAATCGTGTCGCTGCGGTGTAGTCCTCGGTCACGATCGCCTCACTGTGCTTGGTGCCGTACGTGTTGATGTGCGATATCGCCGCATCGAGACCGGGCACGACTCGGCACGCGATGCGAAGATCGAGGTACTCGGTCGCCCAATCCTCCTCCGTGGCCGGCTGCACGCGCATGATCGCGCCGAGGGCACGGGTCTTCTCATCGGCGTGCACCGTCACACCCGCGTCCTCTAGCTCCTTCAGGATCGGCGGAAGCACACGCTCGTAGATCGCCTCGTCGATGAGCAGCGTCTCGGCAGCGTTGCAGACACCGGGGCGCTGCGTCTTGGCATTGACGACGATGCGCTTGGCCATGCGTGCATCGGCGGATTCGTGCACGTACACATGACAGTTGCCCACGCCTGTTTCGATGACCGGGACTTTGGCGTTCTCCACAACGCTCTTGATCAGACCGGCTCCGCCGCGTGGGATCAAGACGTCGATCATGCCATGCATGCCCATGAGCTCATTTGCGGCCTCACGATCCGTCGACGCGACGGACTGGATGCAACCCTCAGGGAGTCCAGCACCCACCGCCGCATTCGACAGCACGCGGGTGATCGCAAGGTTGGAGTTCACCGCAAGACTGCCGCCGCGAAGGATGACAGCGTTGCCGGTCTTCACACACAGGCCCGCGGCGTCAGCCGTCACGTTCGGGCGTGCCTCGTAGATGATCGCAACCACGCCGAGAGGAACACGGACCTGCGTGAGGGAGATGCCGTTGGCGAGCCGCGACCCGCTCACGACCTCGCCGATGGGATCGGGCAGCACCGAGAGACTCCGGAGCGCCTCTGAGATCGCCTTGACGCGGATGGGATCCAGTGCAAGCCTGTCCAGAAGCGCGGGCGCCGTCCCGGCAGCACGTGCCGCTTCCATGTCCTGCTCGTTGGCGGCGATGATCTCGTCCTGCTTCGTCACGAGTGCGTGGGCCATCACCAACAACGCCCGGTTCCGCTGATCGGTCGACGTACTCGCCAGGGCGATAGCCGCCTGACGGGCACGTACGGCTAGATCGTGGATCTCCGACATGGCACCGTCTCCTTCATTCCGCCTGAAGTCACAGTATAACCAGGTGGTCGCGATGCACGACCTCCGCACCATCCCAGTTGGGGAGCACCCGGGAAATCTCTGCGGTCTTGAGCCCGCGCACGCGCTTCAGATCCGCCGACGACATCCCCGCGAGCCCCCGCGCGATGTCGCGACCCTCTCCATCTGTGATCGCGATGGCATCACCGATGACGAAGCTGCCGGTCACGTCGCTTACACCGGCCGGGAGCAGGCTGCCACCCCGCGAGCATAGGGCGTGTTTCGCGCCATCGTCAATCACCACGGAGCCCCGCGGATGCCCTGCGTAGGCAAGCCAGAGCTTCCGACCTTTGACGGCCGCTTTCCCGCCGGCAAACAGCGTTCCCACCGGTTCCCCGGCAACAGCGCTGAGCACCACATCCGGGCGCCGCCCATCACACACGACCATGGGGATGCCGGCCTTCATGAGCGCGCGTGCCGCCTCGAGCTTGGTCGTCATACCGCCGCTGCCAACGCCGCTGCCAGGGCCGCTCGCGGACGCCAGATGCTCGTCGGTCACCTCATCGACCCGCTCGACCAGCCGGGCACCCGCATCGGTACGGGGATCCGACGAGTACAGTCCCTCGATGTCTGTGAGAAGCACTACGAGGTCCGCGTGGACCATCATCCCGACCAGAGCCGCAAGGTGGTCATTGTCACCGAAACGGATCTCCTCCACGGCCGTGGTATCGTTCTCGTTCACGATGGGCACAATGCCAAGCTCCAGCAACCGCTCGAGCGTCTCGCATGCGTGCACATACTGCTGCCGATGTCCGACCTCATGCCGCGTCACGAGCACCTGGCCCACGGTCATGCCAAGCTCGCCGAAGATCTCCCGGTACGCATCGATGAGGAGCACCTGTCCCACCGCGGCGGTCGCCTGCAGAGTAGGCATGTCCAGCGGACGTTCGTTGAAGTGCAGAGTCTCGAATCCGGCGGCGATCGCACCGCTGGTCACCACGACAACGCTGTGCCCCGTATCTCTGAGCGACCGTACCTGAGCGGCCAGTGAGCCAAGGTACTCGCGGTCCACCCGCCCATCGTCCCCGGTCACCGTGGAGCTGCCGATCTTCACCACGACGGTGTGTCTAGCCACCCTGGCCCCCGTCCCCCTCGTACGATTCGAACTCGAAGGATACCGGCCCAATGTGCACGGTGTCGCCGTTGACAGCACCAGCCTGGCGCAGCCTCTCTTCAACACCCATCTTACCGAGACGACGCTGCAGGTAGGCGACCGCTTCCTCATTGTTCATGTCGGTGATTATGACGACCCGCTCGACCCCTCCTCCGCTCACATCCCACCCGCCGTCGATGGCACGGTTGACGACGATCTCGCGATCCTGCCGGGGAACG
Organism: uncultured Coriobacteriaceae bacterium; assembly: GCA_964582445.1. Lineage (GTDB taxonomy): Bacteria > Actinomycetota > Coriobacteriia > Anaerosomatales > Anaerosomataceae > Anaerosoma. The sequence continues at coordinate 4,339 of CAZOSR010000135.1, forward strand.
TGCGTGTACTCGGCCTCAAAGGGTTGCTCGTCATCGGCTGCACTCAGCCTGAGCTCGTGAACAGCCTCGCCCACGGCGCGAATCAGCTGACCCACACCCTCACCCGTCACGGCCGAGACGGCGAAGTACGGTCGACCGATCTCCTCGCACCACGCGGCGATGCGCTCTGAGTTCTCGGCCGCGCCGGCGGCATCCATCTTGTTGCCGACCACGATCTGCGGACGCTCAGAGAGGGTCTCGGCGTGCGCAGCGAGCTCCCCATCGATCACCGCAAGGTCTTGCAGCGGATCACGCCCTTCGTATCCGCCGGAGAGGTCCAGTACGTGCAAGATCATCGCGGTACGCTCTATATGACGGAGGAATGCGTGACCGAGACCCGCCCCCTCGCTCGCCCCCTCGATCAGGCCGGGCACGTCCGCAACCACGAATGAGCGCTCACCGCTCGACACGACGCCAAGATTGGGAACGAGCGTGGTGAACGGATAGTCGGCGATCTTGGGTCGTGCTGCGCTCATCCGCGCGATGAGGGAAGATTTGCCAACGCTGGGCAGACCGACGAGTGCCGCGTCTGCCAGCAGTTTGAGCTCGAGCTCGATCCAGCGCTCTTCTCCCGGCTCGCCCAGCTCGGCGAAGGTCGGCGCCCTGCGGGTGGACGTAGTGAAATGCCGGTTACCCCGACCACCCCCACCACCACGGACGGCGATGAGGCGCTGCCCCTCTCGCGTCAGGTCACCGAGCGTCTCACCGGTCTCCGCATCGCGTACGATCGTGCCCCGTGGGACCTTGAGGATGAGATCGGGGCCGTTGGCCCCATCACGCTGCGAACCCTTGCCGTGCGTGCCACGTACAGCCTTGAAGTGCCGCTTGTAGTGGTAGTCGATGAGCGTGGAGAGCGAACCGTCGGCCTCGAGCACAACGTTCCCGCCGTGGCCCCCATCGCCACCATCGGGTCCACCTTTGGGCACGTGGGCCTCACGCCGGAACGACGCACAGCCAGCACCGCCGTCTCCGGCCTTCACATATATCTTGACTTCATCGATGAACACGGCACTCCAACCGCTGGCGGAAGCTCAATTGTAGCCTGGTGGTCCTGTCCATGCAGAAGGCCCCCCGCATTTGGCGGGAGGCCTTCGGGCGATCCAGTCTCGGGCGCCGCTTATGACTCCAGCGGCAGCACGTGGACCCTGCGGTCCTTGCCATGCGTGAAGTCGACGACGCCATCGATCTTGGCGAACAGCGTGTCGTCACGGCCGAGGCCAACATTCTGGCCGGGCTTGAGGCGGGTGCCGCGCTGGCGGACCAGGATCGAACCGGCGGTCACGACCTGACCAGCGAAACGCTTCACGCCGAGGCGCTGCGCCTGAGAGTCACGACCGTTGCGGGTCGAACCCATACCTTTCTTGTGAGCCATCTCAGTTCACCCTCGCATCCGTCGGGCAGTGCCCGGATAGTCTATCAGCCTTCGTACTTCTTCGCATGGACGCC
>CAZOSR010000136.1:0-5700 GCA_964582445.1 uncultured Coriobacteriaceae bacterium
CCACCAAGGATGCGGTCGATCACAGCTCGCTCACCGTCGTGAAGAGTCGCAAGAACCGGCCCTTGAGCCGGAATCGGATCCCATCCTTGCCGATGCCAGCCTCGTCGTCCGAACACCGGAACCTCACTTTCCAGCCAGCTGGCGCGGTCCCGTGGGGGACCGCGCCTCCGGATGCGCTACACCTGACCGGGACCCCGTCCCCGGAGTCCACGTCCACGGCCGAATCCCACACCACGGCCGATCCCACGTCCACGCCCGAGCCCCATGCCGCGGCCCAATCCGCGCCTCAACACGGCTCCCGTGACAGGGGCGTCGTTGCAGTCACCTGCCGCCCATCCGGTCATCGGGCCCTCACCTCTCGGGCCTGTACGATCACCGCCTGGCATAACGAACACCTCCTCTGACGATCTCTGACTGTTCTTTCGTCAACAGTCTGGAACACCTTTAGTATATACTAAGACTGTACCCAGGATAGAGCAGGTCCGACAAGAGCCGGAAGGGGCGTGTCCTGACGATGAAGCGTATCGCGGTGATGAGCGGCAAAGGCGGGGTCGGCAAATCGTTCGTATCGGCAGGGCTTGCGATCGGACTTCGCCGCAAGGGCCTGGCAGTCGGCGTGCTCGACGCTGACATCACCGGGGCATCGATCCCCCACGTGCTCGGTGTGGGCAAGGGGCCGCGCACCAATCAGAATGGAAGCATGGCGGTTGGACGCAGCTCGACCGGCATCGCCGTGGTCTCGATGAGCCTCCTGCTCCCGGCCGATGACAAAGCCGTCATCTGGCGCGGACCCCTTATCTCGCGGGCGATCGACCAGCTGCACAACGACACCGACTGGGAGGACACCGAGGTGATGGTGATCGACATGCCGCCGGGCACGTCAGACGCCGCACTCACCGTCCTGCAGTCCATCAAACCCGATGCTGTGATCGCGGTCTCGACACCGCAGGACCTTGTGACCACCGTAGCGCGGAAGTCCCAGGATATGGCCGCGCAGGTGGGGGTGCCACTCCTCGGCTTCGTGGAGAACATGGCGTATCTGGAGTGCCCGCATTGCGGAGAGCACATCGAGCTTTTCGGAGCCAGCGGTGAGGAGCGACTGGTGGCAGGGGGTGCACATCTCATCGCACGCCTCCCGCTTGTGCCTGAGCGCACGGCCCTCGCCGACAAGGGACGCCTCGAGGAAGCACCGCTCCCCGAGTTCGAGACTCTGGCCGACACGGTATGGGAGGCCATGGGGATCCTGGAGACAGCGGCTTCATAGGACACGGCGGTTCCGCATCACGGACACGCGCAGCAGGTTGTGTGCATACTCGTCCCTGTACCGTGTTGTCCGCTCCTGCGAGAGGAGTCTCTCGTGGCCGGAAGTGTCACCGTCCCCCACGATCTGGGTGCCGAATGGTCCGATGCCATACCGCGCCGCATCTCAAGCCGTCGGTTTGACGGGACCCCGATCGAGGCAGCGCTCCTCGATCGGCTCGAGGCGACGTGCGTGCGAGTGACCGCCGCTGCCGCGCACGCGCGTGTCCTACTCGTGCGGGAAGCGCCGACCGACGTGTTCACCGGCCTTGTTGGCAGCTACGGGCGGGTCGACGGCGCTCCGTCGCTCGCCGTCTTGGTCGGTTCCGGCGATGCGGGTATCGAGGCCGGGTACATCGGCGAGATGGTCGTGCTCGATGCCACCTCAGCGGGCATCGACTCGGTCTGGATCGCCGCTTCGTTCGATGCTGAACGCGCGGGCCAGCTGGCCGAACTCCGCGATGGGGAGCGAGCGCATGCGATCGTGGCACTCGGTCATGCCACGAGAACCATCGGCGCTGCCGAGCGCTTACTGCGTGCAGGCGTGCGAGCCCGGCACCGGCTCCCGCTCGAGACCATAGCGCCAGGGCAGGTGACCTGGCCAGCGTGGGCGCGCCAGGCTGCGGCGGCCGTTCGGCTCGCGCCGTCGGGCGCCAACCGTCAGCCGTGGCGGCTGCACATGGATGGCAGCGCCCTGGTGCTCACGAAGGCACCGAAGACGTACTGGACCGCACCGCTCGACTTCGGGATCGCCATGCTCCATGCCGAGTTGGGTGCACTGCACGCCGCCGTTCGGGGCTCGTGGGCCATCGGGGCAGACGCCGAGGTGGCGCGCTTCATACCCGCGGAGTGATTCCTGCACAGGTGGGCCTCGACCTCGTCCCAGGCTTCTTCGCCTGACACGGCACAGTCGTGTCACACTGGTGCCGGTAGAACGCCACGACCGACGATAGAGCGAGGAGCGCATGAACGCCAACAGGATAGCGATTCTGGTCGATTCGGGATCCGACGTGCCCCTCGAGTACCGCGAGAAGTACGGCATGTACGTTGCCCCGCTTACGATCATCTACAAAGACGCCGAGTATCAAGACGGGGTCGATATCACCCCCGAGGCGGTCTATGCGCGGTTCTCGGACGAGGTTCCCTCGACATCCCTGCCAAGTCCCGCAGTGGTAACCGGACTCTTCAAGCAGATCAAGGCAGACGGGTACGAGAAGGTCATCGTGGTGGCCATCTCAAGCGGACTGAGCGGCACGTTCGACATGCTGAGCAGCTTCGGTACGTCACCCGAGGGGCTCGAAGCGCACTACGTGGACACCAGGAACATCGGAATCGGCAGCGGATTCGCGGCGATCCGTGCGGGCGAGCTCATCGAGCAGGGCCTCCCCTTCGCCGAGGTATGCAGCCAGGTAGAGACCGCCGCCAGGAACACCGCGCTCTTCTTCTGCGTGTCGACCCTCGAGTACCTGGTGAAAGGCGGGCGCATAGGCCTTGTGGCGGGCATGGTGGGCCAGCTCCTCAACGTCAAGCCGGTCATCGCCTGCAACGAGGACGGCATCTATTACACGGTGGGTAAGGCGCGCGGTCGCGAGAAGTCGCTGAGATTGGCACTGGAGAAGGCGGTCGAGTTCGCCGAGGGTGCCACGGAGTACAACATCGCGGTCGTCCAGGGCGCGGCCGCAGAAGAGGGCCGGGCGCTGATGGCGGCCATGAAGGAGCGCCTCCCGGACTTCCGGTACGCGATCGAGGAACAGCTGACCCCTGCGCTCGTAGTCCACACCGGGCCCGGCCTCATCGGCATCGGCGTGCAGCGGCTCGCGTGACAGCGCGCGTTCGAGCTTCCGTGGCCGGCACATAGGAGACGTGCGTCCTGACTGCCGCCCCCGCATCGGCACACCGCTCAACCATCGCCCGGCTGCGCGCACGGGTACCATACGTGTAGAGTGGGGTTCGCGGGGAACGGGGGGCCTGTGAAGAAGTCGAGTGCAGCCGCAGTGCTGCCATTGCTCGTGCTCGCGAGCCTTGCCGGCGACGCGCTGCTGAGTGCGCCAGAGCCTCTCTCCGATCTGCTCACCATCGTGGCGCTGTTCACCTGGGTCGCACTCCTGCTTCACGCGAACGCGGCCAAGACGGATGGATCCGCCGCCGACAGAAAAACATCGCCCCGAGGCGGTCACGTGCTCCCGGCCTCGCTGTGGTCGGCCGCTGCGGTCTCTGCCCTGGCGATCCGCATCGTGAACGGTCCAGCGGAGGTGATCGCGCTGGCGTTGTTCGCCGTCGGCGTCGATCAGATCATGCGGCGGCTCGGCCACGCCGATGAACAGCTTCCCTCCGCGTCCCTCTCGCTGCTGCTGTTCGCCCTGTATCTGTTGCTGGAGCAGCACCTCGGATATATGCACTCGTTGTCAGCTCTCGCAGCACAGGGCACCTCAACGCTCGCAAGCTGGCTCGTGCCAGGCTCGGTGTCCGTTGGCGCCGGATTGCTTGGCACACGCCTCGTGGCACTAGCCCTGCTCTATGTCGTCAGTGTGACCGTGATGGGCGACGGCGCGCATCGTCTCAGAGTCGCGGCGTACGCAGCAGGAGCCGTCCTCCTCTCCGGTATCGTGCACGCCGTCGCCTGGGGCTGGCTCTCGCAGGTGCAGCGAGTGCAGGATGCTGCGGCGCTCCTGCAGCCCTTCGCTGCTCCGTACGACTACAGGCTGCTTCTGCTGCTGCTCCTCGCCGTGCCTCTGGTGCTTGTGCGGACCGCTGTGTCTCCGACTTCGGCAGCGCACCCGGCTCGTGCGAGCTCTCGCTGGATGATCGCAGCGGCCGTGCTCCTCGCAGTCGGCACCGTGATGCTGACAGCACAGGGCGGCATGCCGGAGCCGGGCAGCCGGATCCTCGTACTCGATACGACCGGGCGAACGGCCGAGGACCTGCCCACCTACGGCCGGTATGGGCTCGGAAACCTCGGCCAGTTCGGTGTGCTGCCGCGCTACCTTGCCGCTACCGGCCACGATGCGAGAATCGTCGACCGTATCACCCCCGCAGCCCTTGAAGATGCGGACACCCTCGTGGTGCTCAACCTCCGAGAGAAGCTGGATGACGCAGCCTGGCAAGCCGTCTGGGAGTTCGTCGACGCTGGCGGTGGGCTGCTGGTGGCAGGGGATCACACGGGTACTGAGGAGATCAGGGACCCATCGAACCACCTCCTCGAACCCGTCGGGATCTCGCTCGAATTCGACTCGGCCATCCCGCTCAAGGACCGGTGGGCGAACGGCTTCGAGATGCTCTCTCACCCCATCTTCCGCGGCATCTCTGAGGATGAACTGCAGGTCGTCATCGGCGCGTCGCTCGACGTATCGCCTCCCGCCTCCCCGGTGCTCATCGGGCGTGCGGGGTACTCGGATCCGGGCGACATGACGAACGTCGAGCAGGGGTTCCTGGGTGACATGACCTACACATCAGGGGAACACATGGGGGACCTTGCCCTGGTTGCGGAGGCTGCGTACGGTCGGGGCCGCGTGCTGGTGTTCGGCGACACAACGCCCCTGCAGAACCTGGCCATATCCCGCTCGTACCGGTTCCTTGACAACATCTTCGGCTGGCTGAGTCGTAGCGGCGATGCAAGCGCTCAGCGCACACGCGTCCTGGGCGGCACGGCGCTGCTGCTGATAGGAGTCCTCGTACTGGTCATCGCGCTATCGCGGGGAGCGGCTCTTGGGACTGTGCCGGTACTCGCCGTGGCTCTCGCCCTGCTCGTCTCGAGCGCGGTCCTGAGCCCGTCGACACCCACATGGGAATCGCGCCCATTCTCCCGCAGGTACGCCGTGGTGGATACGTCACACTTTGAGCTTGGACGCCTGGACCGCTCGCCGGACTCGCTCGACGGACTGGCTGCGAACCTTGCACGCGCCGGTCTCCAGCCGTTCTTCATGCGAACGTTCTCTGCGGAGATGATCGGCGAAGCCGACGTCGTGGTGCTGCCTGCTCCGCTCAAGGCGTTCACCAGATCCGAGAGATCAACGCTCGACGAATACATGCGCTCAGGCGGGTTGCTCATTCTCACCACCGGCGCAGAGAAGCCGTCCGGTTCCCGTGACCTTCTTGCGGACCTGGGATATGAACTGGGCGGCGCCCCGTTCGGCCGCGCCTCCGCGAACTGGAACGACGCCCAGATCAGGTTCTGGAGCGCCTGGCCCCTCAAGCAGCGGCCCGGCGTGATCTCAGAGACCATCGCCGAGGTCTGGGACGCGCCTGTCGCCCTCTATCAGCCTCGGGGAAACGGTGGTGCCCTCGTCATCGCGGACGCGGCTTTCTTCTTCGAGAAGAACATCGAGGGTCTCGAAGGCTATGAGATCGACAACATCGAGTTCCTGAGGACGGTCCTTGAGACCTACGCTGGAGCGGGTGAGA
>CAZOSR010000137.1:0-5636 GCA_964582445.1 uncultured Coriobacteriaceae bacterium
ACAACGACCTCGTCGTCAACGTGGCCAAGGCCAAGCAGCTGACCAACATGCGTGCGGCCTCGGCGGACAAGGGCATCATCCTGGCGCCGCCGATCACCTTCACCCTCGAAGAGGCGCTCGAGTACATCGAGGATGATGAGCTTGTGGAGGTCACGCCCAAGTCGATCCGGCTCCGTAAGCGGCTGCTCTCCGAGAACGAGCGCAAGAAGGCAAAGAGGAACTAGGGTCCGCCCGTGGAGGGTGACCACGCACTCGAGCTTCGCAAATGGAGTGCTTAGGTCACCACCCCGCCGCATCCATCGCGCTCGAGTTCTGGTGTGAGCGGCTTAGACGGCCCGCCTGCCCGCTCACTCCCCGTAGTTCTTCAGCACCACAAGCGCGCGCCAGGTGAGCCATCGGCTCGGCTCGCCCTTGGTCTCAACGTCGGCCAGCATCTTGCCGTTGAAGGTCTGCTTGAGGGTCCATCGCGCCTCGGCATCGGCGGCCTTACGTACCGCCGTCAGCGCATCCTCGTACTCCGGCCGGCGGGGCTCGCCGTGCAACGCGAGTGCGTGCAGCGCCTCGAGCGCGTCCGAGTTGTACGAAAGCGGGTAGCCGAAGCGCAGCCACCCCGGCTTCACTCCGTAGTGGAGGTCCGGGTGCTCGCCCCTGAACGTCTCGAGCATGCCATTCCGCTCGGCCGCGGGTGCCGACCACAGCCGGTCCTGGAACTCGCGTGACTCGGCAGGAAGCGAGCGCATGATCTGCTTGTCGCGTAGAGCATCGATGCATGCGCCACGCAAGGCCTCGGCACCCTCGGGCCACAGGTCGCGAGGAACCTCGGCCAGGAAGAGCAAGAGCTTGGGCGTGAGCATATGGCAGTAGCCGTTCAGCTGGTACCCAACGCCCTGTCGGCAGTTGGGGCACCCGAGTTCACGGAACAGGTCCACGCAGTGGCCGAGCGCACGGATGATGCGTTCGTCGCGGGCGTGGCCGAGGCGGGCGAGCGCCCGGCCTACGTTGGCGGTGAGGCACGGGATGGAGCCTGCGGGGCGCTTGTTGCTGCAGCTCCAGGAGCCATCGGGCAGCTGGCGCGAGAACGCGTAGTCTGCTGCGGCAGCCACTCGCGGATCGGCACCGTCAGCATGCAACTCGCCGAGGAAGTGGATCTGCCAGAGGCTACCCCAGTACTTCTGGTAGTCATGGGCTGGAGGCGCCCAGGAGCCGTCAGGCTGCATCAGTTCGAGGATGCGGGCGACAGGCGCCGCCTCGTTTCGCTTCTGCCACAGTCGATCGGCGCGCTCATGCTTGTCGTTGAACACCCGGCGCAGCGCCAGCGCCGCCACCGCTGGCTCATCGGCGGAAGTCAGCCATTCGCGTGTGGAATCGGGAACGTGCATCGTCGGCCGTGCGGCTGTCGAACCTGACGGTCGTGCCGGGCACGGCGTTCACCTCCGAGTGAGGTTATGCCCCGCGAGGACGCGGGGGCAACGCACGCGGTGTGGGATTCGTTGTGGGGATGGCGCGGACGGGTACAGTGCTCCCTGAGGGCCTGTTCCGCACGAGATCGGCCGAATGCAGGGAGGTTCCATGCTCATCCGACCCACCACTCCGGACGAAGCAGCGGCGATCGCAGCGGTGCACCGTGCGGCCTTTGGCAGTGACGTGGAGGCAGATCTCGCGCGAGATCTCATGGTGAGCGATGGCTTCGTCGGTTCGCTTTCGTTCGCTGCCGAGGAAGGCGATCGGATCGTGGGGCATGTGCTGTTCACGCGTGCGTGGCTTGAACGCGATGACCGCAAGCCAGGGTTTCCGCTCCTGCTGCTTGCGCCGCTGGCGGTGGTGCCTGAAGCGCAGCGCACGGGTATCGGAACCACGCTCGTGGAGGCTGCGATCACGCTGGCCCGCGAGAGCGGCGAGATCGCGATGCTGGTCTTCGGCGATCCCAAGTACTACGGCCGCTTCGGCTTCGTTGATGCGGGACCGAGCGGCATCCGCACGCCGCATCCCGCCGAGCCTGCATGGGGATGGCAGGTCCTCGAGCTGGCCGGAGGGATCATCGGCACTCCTGGCATTCTGCGGGTGGCGCCGCCGCTGGACGCGCCTGAGATGTGGCGCGAGTAGGGCCTGAGAAGCGGTCGCGGCCACCCGGGCGTGAAGAGCGGCCACTCCGGTGAGCTAGGCGTTCCGACTCCGAAGGCCGAACGCGTGCTCACCGGAGTGGCCGCTACCTGATCTCACCGACGGCCGAAGGCGTGCCCGTCGACATCACTGCAGGCCAGGCTAGTACGTCTCGACGAAGATCTCGTAGTGCGCCTGCGGGTGCGCGCATGCGGGGCACTCTTCAGGGGCCTCGGTGCCCTCGTGGATATAGCCGCAGTTGCGGCACTTCCAGCGAACGACCGTGTCGCGCTTGAAAACGGTGCCATTCTCGACGTTGCTGAGCAGCTTGCGGTAGCGGGCCTCGTGGGCCTCCTCGACCTCGGCGATCTCACGGAACGAATGCGCGATCTCCGGGAAGCCCTCCTCATCGGCGATCTTCGCGAACTCGGGATAGAGCTCGCCCCATTCCTCGTGCTCGCCGTCCGCTGCCGCGAGCAGGTTCTCGGCGGTGGTGCCGATCACGCCGGCCGGATACATCGCGGTGATCTCCACCATGCCGCCCTCGAGGTACTTGAAGAAGACCTTGGCGTGCTCCTTCTCGTTCTCGGCGGTCTCCATGAAGATGGCCGAGATCTGCTCGTAGCCCTCCTTCTTGGCAACGCTCGAGAAGTAGGTGTAGCGGGTGCGTGCCTGGCTCTCGCCGGCGAAGGACTTCAACAGATTCTGCTCGGTACGGGTGCCCTTGAGGCTCGCCACAGCGGGCTCCTTTCGGTCGGGGGCGTGATCTGGCCGAACATACCGGCCCGGCTGCCATTCTACTCGAGACATCCTCCAACGGTCCTGAGTGCATCGGCCATCGGCGCAGTCGCCGGCAGCGGCAGTCCCTCGGCGATACCGGCCTTCGTGAGGCGAGACGCTACTGCGGTGTTGGCACAGCACAGCGCCACGAGGATCTCGTGCTTGTGCAGCTGCTCGATAGTCTCCTGCAGACTCGCAAGCGCGGTGAGGTCGATGAACGGCACCTTCTCCAGGCTCACCACGACGGCCCTGGGCTCCGTGTTGGTGTGCAGCAGGGCGGCTTCGAACTGATCCACCGCGCCGAAGAAGAACGGCCCATCGATCGTGAACACGAGCACGTCTTTGAATGCGGGGACTGACTCCGGGTTCGCATCGGTGATGGCACCCTCGTCGAGCTCGGTGACACCCACCGCCGCGGTCATGCGCCGGAAGAAGTTGAGCAGCGCGAGGATCACGCCCACCTCCACGGCAACTACGAGGTCCGCGAACACGGTGAGTGCAAGCGTGATGAGCATGACCGCCACGTCCGAGCGCGGTGCGCGCCGGGCGATGCGCAGAATGCGGCGGATCTCGCTCATGTTGAACGCCACGACGAAGAGGATCGCGGCCAGCGTGGCGAGCGGCACGTTGGCCGCGAGGGGCGCGAGGGCGACCACCACGAGCACCACTGTGAGTACGTGGAAGATGCCCGCGATGGGACTGTTGCCGCCATGTCGGATGTTGGTGGCGGTGCGCGCGATGGCACCGGTTGCCGCGAATCCACCGAACAGCGATGCTGCGATGTTGGCTGCGCCCTGGCCGAGGAGCTCCTGGTTGGAGCTGTGCCGCGTGCCGGTCATGCCGTCTGCCACGGTGGCCGAGAGGAGCGATTCGATGGCACCGAGGAGCGCGATCGCAAAGGCGGGGCGTATGAGGTCGGGGAGGTCGCCCCAGGCGAAGTCCGGCAGCGCCAGGGTGGGGAGCCCGCTCGGCAGCCCGCCGAAGGCAGAGCCGATGGTGGCGACGCTCTCAGGCCGGGCGATCGCCACGAACACGGTGCCGCCCACGAGCGCGACCAGCGGTCCGGGGATTCTGCCGAGCACCGGTATCTTCGGCCAGAGCACGATCACGATGACGCTCACGACGCCGAGGAGCGTCGTGGTGAGATCGAGCGCGGGAAGCGCGCGGACCATCTCGGCCAGCTTGCCGGCGAAGTGCTCAGACGTGGTGGCAGGCAGTCCGAAGAAGTTGGGCCACTGGCCCACCCAGATCACAACCGCGATGCCAGCGGTGAAGCCGAGGATCACCGACTCGGGGATGTACTTGATCACGCTGCCGAGGCGGGCGACTCCGAACACAATCAGGATGATGCCCGCGAGCATCGTGACGACCTGCAGGCCACCGAGCCCGTAGGTCGCGGTGACGCTCGCCAGCAGCACCGCGAACGCGCCGGTGGGTCCGGCGATCTGAACGCGGCTTCCGCCGAAGAGCGTGACAACAAGCCCGGCGATCATGGCGGTGTAGAGACCCTGCTCCGGCTTGGCACCAGCCGCGATAGCGAAGGCCATCGCAAGCGGGATCGCCACCACGCCCACCACGACACCGGCTGCCATGTTGGGCAGCCAGTTGTGCTTGCGGAGCAGGCCAGCGGCCCAGGCTTCGACGATTGCGGGTCTCAAGAGGGGGGTCCTTCCGGGTTCAGGGACAGGCGACGCCAGTGTACTCCCGCATCCGGTAACGCGAGGGTGACGATGTGCGCGATGCGGTATACGCTCGGCGGGAGCGGTGAAAGGGGATCTGATGATCAAGCACATCGTGGCGTGGCGGTTCAAAGACGAGGCGCTTGGCGCCACCAAGGCTGAGAACCTGGCACGCGCCAGGGCGGCGATAGAGTCACTCCGCGAGTCGGTCCCGAGCGTGAGATACCTCGAGGTCGGTCTCGATGCAGGGATCGACCACGACGCGTGGGACATCGTCCTCCACTCGGAGTTCGATGACCGTGAGGGACTGCACGCCTATCAGGTGCACCCGGAACACGTGAAGGTAGCGAAGCTCATCGGAGAGATGCGGGAGTCTCGCGCCGCCGTTGACTACGAGGTGTGATCCGCGCATCGATGGCTCTGAGCGGCACTCAGCGGTTAAGCCACGTGATGCTCGACTGCAGGGCCGTCGCGATCATCACCCACACCAGGTAGGGGGTCAGCGCGGCCGACGCCCAGCGTGCGTGCGGCCAGATCGCGATCATCGACCAGACGATCGTCACCAGCACGACGATGATGTCTAGTTCGGCCAGCCAGAGGTTGCGCAGGCCGAACTGGATGGGCGTGAACGCAACGTTGCTGACCACGTTCAGGAGTATCGGTACCAGCAGCGCAGCGGGGAACTCACCTCGCGCGACGCGGTAGATGACGTAGCCGTACGCCACGATGATGATCGGGTACAGGATGCTCCACACGACACCGAATACCGGCGCGGGTGGAGCCCAGGCGGGTTTGGCGAGCTCCTCGTACCAGCTCATGGGTCACTCCTTGCTCGGCTGACGCACCCCGGGTGTCCGGCGGACGCCTCTTGTGTGACTCGCTATCATCGGATGTGACATCGGCTCGCGATGTCCACTGTTCGTGTATCCCCCAGGAGGGAACCGCTATGCCACGCACGTACCGCTTCGTCATCGTCGACGTCTTCACCGACACTCCGTTTGCCGGGAACCAGCTCGGCGTGGTCACCAATGCCACGGGTCTGTCCGATGACGAGATGCTCATGCTCGCGCGCGAGCT
>CAZOSR010000138.1:0-5610 GCA_964582445.1 uncultured Coriobacteriaceae bacterium
TTGATGATCGTGACCCGGTCGGCCACCACCATCGCCTCATCCTGGTCGTGCGTGACATACAGCGCAGTCACTCCCTCGGCCGAGAGGATCTCAGAGAAGTCGGTGACCAGGCGGCGTTTGATGAGCGGATCGAGATACGAGAGCGGCTCGTCGAGGAGCATGATCCGCGGCTCGAGGACCAGCGCGCGTGCGAGCGCCACACGCTGCGCCTCGCCTCCGGAAAGCTGGAGCGCCGAGGCCTGCTGCGTCCCACCCAGACCGACCCGCTCCAGCGCCGCGGCCACACGCTCATGACGTTCCTCGCGTGGGACCTTGCGCAGAGCCAGCCCGTAGGCGACGTTCTCGCCGACGGTCCCCTTGAAGAGGTAGGGGTTCTGGAAGACCGCCGCCATCATCATGCGTGCGGACTTGTCGCCCGGCTCCACAGGCCTGCCATCGAGCGTCACATGGCCACGGGTGGGCTTCTCGAGCAGACCGAGGATGCGCAGCAGCGTGGACTTGCCGGAGCCCGAAGGGCCGAGGATCGCGTGTGTCTCACCGTTGCACAGGTCGAAGCGATCCACCTTGAGCACGGTCCGCTTGTGGTACCTGACCTCGATGTCCTCGCCCACGATGATGGGTGTCCGCGTGCATCCGGGAGCATTAACGCTCATAGCGGCCTCCCGAATGCTGGAGGGCGGTCAGCCCGTTGTTGATGACGAAGGCGATGCCGATGAGGATGAATCCGAGCGCGAGCGCGATGCCGAAGTTGCCCTTACGGCTCTCGAGCACGATCGCCGTGGTCATCACGCGCGTCTGTCCTTCGATGTTGCCGCCGACCATCATCACCGCCCCGACCTCGGAGATGATCCCGCCGAACCCGGCGACCACGGCCGCCATGACGCCCCGGCGCGCCTCCTTGACCACGAGTGCCGCCTCCTGCCAGGCGGAGGCGCCGAGTGAGCGCGCCTGGAGCCTGAGCTCCACGGGAACGGAAGCGATGGCGGCCGCCGTCACCCCGGTCACGAGCGGGGTGGAGATGACCACCTGCGCGAAGATCATCGCGGGCAGCGTGAAGAGCATACGCGGGGGAATCGATCCCGCGATTGATGCCCACAGCTCGGAGACTGGACCGGTTCGGGACAACAGGATGTACACCGTAAGGCCGGCCACGACCGGCGGCAGACCCATTCCAGTGTTCACCAGCACCTGCACGAAACGCCGTCCCACGAAGCGTCGCGAGCCGATCAGGTAGCCGAGCGGAACGCCGATCGCCATCGCGATGGCAATGGAAATGCCCGAGACCTGCAACGACAACCCGATGATCTCGTACAGGGCAAGATCGCCGCTGGCGAGCATCTTGCCCGCATCGACCACGGCCTGCAACAGAGTCTCCATGCGCGGCTCCTTGTTCTCAAAGCGGTAGAGCGCGCAGGGCGCCGTCACATCAGCGACGACGCCCCGCTGCGTGAAACTACGCTACAAGATACCTACTGGGCGTTCGGGAAGAACAGCGGCTGCCCGAACGTGTCCTCTCCATAGGTCTTGATCACGTCTTGCCCAGGACCCGTTACCCACTGTGCGAAGGCTTCAGCACCATCGGGATTGGCAGCGCCCGTCACCGGGATGACGCCGTACTGATTGAACAGCACGTTGTCGCCCTCGACCAGGATCTCCAGCGCAAGGTCGTCCTTCATGTTCAGGTACGTCGCGCGATCGGTCATCGTGTATCCGGGAGTCTCGGACGCCATCACGAGGACGTCACCCATGCCCTGTCCGGCCGAGAGGTACCAGTCGCCCGCAGGCTCGATGCCCGCGGCCGTCCACAGGTTCTTCTCAGCGGTGTGGGTGCCTGAATCGTCACCCCGGGAGATGAAGGTCGCCTCAGCATCGGCGATTCCTGCGAGAGCCTCGGTGACCGTCATGCCTTTGATGCCCGCCGGGTCGTCGGCGGGGCCGACGATGATGAAGTCGTTGTACATGACGTCCTTGCGATACTCGCCGAACCCGTTGGCCACGAGCTCCTCTTCGAGGGCCTTGGCGTGGACGAGCAGGACGTCGGCGTCCTTGTTCTCACCCATCTCAAGTGCAGCACCGGTGCCTACGGCGATGACCTCGACCTTGTACTCAGGATACGCTTCCTCGAACGCCGGGATCAGCACGTCGAAAAGACCTGAGTCCTGCGTAGAGGTGGTCGATGCAAGGACGAGGTTGCTCTGCTCGATAGGCTCCTCGGCAACGGGTTCCTCTGCCGTCGGCTCCTCCGCAGCGGGCTCTTCCTCAGCCGCGCATCCCGCGAGCGAGAACACGAGGGCGAACGCGAGGAAGACCACTCCAAAGCGCCAGATGGCTTTTCCCCTCAAGCGGTCGATCATGTGAAGCTCCTTTCCAAATCCGGGAGGCGGAACCGTTTCTGGCTCCACCCTATGGGCCCCATCCCCGTGGCGGCCGCTTCTCCGCGGTAGGCGTAGGGGGCTCGGAGGCTCATCGTCCGCGCATCGGGCGCGGAACGATAAGGCTGAGTTTAGCGTACTCGCACGTTCTCGCAAGTGCCGGGTGAACCAGTGCGCTACATCGCGCCCCTGAGATGGTCGGCAAGCGCATCGGCCGCTCGAGTGAGCGTTGTCCGCGGCAGCACGAGGAACAGAGGACGTGCCACCGGGAATCCGGCGCCGGGGATGGCGGCGACCGTGCCGAGGTCCAGCGCCTTGGCTGCAACCTGCATGCTCACGATCCCGATTCCCATACCGCCTTCGACAGCGCTCACGATCGCCTCGTTCGTCCCGAGCTCCATCACGACCTCAAGATCAGCTGGATCGACGCCACCACGCCGGATGATGTCTTCGGCCGCCAGGCGAGTCCCGGAGCCGGCCTCCCTGGCTATGAACGGCTCTTGAGCGATCTGCGAGAACGTAGCCCCAGATCCGGACGCCAGCCGATGCTGCGTGGGACAGATGAGCACGAGCTCATCCGTGCCGAGCCGCTCGTAGAGCACGCGAGCGCCGGGCACCTCGGCTCCCGTCATGCCCAGATCCGCTTCGCCTCTCGCGACATGCTCTACCACGTCAGCCGAGTCGTACACGCGCAGCGTCACCCCGACTTCGGGATACGCCGACAGGAAGGTGCCGAGGAGCCGTGGCAGGAGATACTGACCGGGTGTGGTTGAGGCGGCGATGGTCACGCGTCCCGTCACGACGTCGCCCATCGCCTCGATCGCGTGGTAGGCGTCGTCAACCTCGGCAAGAATCCGGCGAGCACGTGGCAGCAACGTCTCCCCCGCCTCAGTCAGGCCGATCGTGCGGTACGCGCGGTCGAAGAGCATCGCTCCCATGTCGGACTCCAAGGCCTGAACATGCATCGTGGCGGCCGGCTGGGAGATGCCGAGCACCCGTGCAGCCTCGGAGAATGAGCGGTGATCTGCCACCGCGACGAAGGTCTTGAGTTGGCTGATGTTCAACAGACGCCCTTCCTCGGGTAGCACCAATGCTAACCCACCGAGTGCCTTGCGAGAATCGGCAGGTGTGCCATACTGCACTAAGTGAGAGCGGTTCTCACTTTAGGAGGAGCGGTGGCACATCGAGGAACCGACAGCTTGGTTTCGCATTCCACACTGTACGGCAAAGGCCGGGTCAGCGCCCAACGTGCCGCGATAGCCGTTGCGGCCGCGGCGATGCCCGGCGCGTTCACCGCCGAGGATCTCCATCGCGCCGTCACGGCCGCAGAGCCGGGCATCGGACTGGCGACGGTGTACCGTGCCGTGGGCGCCATGCAATCGGCGGGCACAGTGGCATCCGTGGGCGAACGCGACGGCTCGACACTGCTGACCGTCTGCGTTCGACATGACCACCATCACCATCTGGTCTGCACCGAATGCGGCGCGGTGGTAGGTGTCGACTGCCCCATCGACGAGACGATGGCGCGCGCCGCAGCCCGCGACGGCCACGTGGTGACGCACCACGAGATCGTCCTCTACGGACTGTGCGCTCACTGCAGGGCCCAGGCGGAGCACGCCTGATGTCGCACATACACATCCCTGACGGTGTGCTTCCCTGGTGGCTCTGGCTCGGCGGCTGGATCGCAGCCGCAACGCTCATCGGGATAGCCGCCCGGCGTGCCACGCACACGGGGTCCCGACGGGCCGTTCCACTCATCGGCGTGGTCTCGGCGCTCGTCCTGGTGGCGATGTCGAGCGAGATCGTGCCGATCGCCTATCACGTGAACCTCACCGTGGTCGCTGGCGTGCTGCTCGGGCCGTGGCTCGGCGCGGTGGCTGCGTTCATCGTCGTCCTCGTGCTGGCGCTGCTCGGCCATGGTGGTGTGACCGTTGTGGGGCTGAACACTCTCATGATCGCCACGGAGATCGCGCTCGGTTGGGCACTCGTACGG
The DNA here is from genome assembly GCA_964582445.1 of uncultured Coriobacteriaceae bacterium. Taxonomy (GTDB): domain Bacteria; phylum Actinomycetota; class Coriobacteriia; order Anaerosomatales; family Anaerosomataceae; genus Anaerosoma. The sequence continues at coordinate 4,366 of CAZOSR010000138.1, forward strand.
TCTGGCATACGGATTCTCGGGCTCCGTCGGGTTCGTCCGGTAGCAGCCGTATCCACAGTCCTGACCCTTGCGGTCACCACAACGATGCTCGTGGGCATCGTCGCACTCGCCGGCACACAGGCAACGACCCGGGAGACCGGTGCTCTCGATGCGGAGACTCTCGAGTTCCGGAACCCGTTCTCTGACGGCGTGGTCTCGATCGGACTGCTCGGTGGACACGATCACGAGCACACCGAGGATGACGATGCCCAGCATGGTTCCCAGGAGGATATCGACCACGAAGACGAACACGCAGGGGAAGCCGCCGAGGAGCACAACGAGGCTGTCCACGAGGGAGAAGCTCTTGCGGTCTCCCGCTTTGCCGCTGTCGTCTACACGCTTGGCCCGATCGGCTGGCTGCTGGAGGCGCTTGTGACAGCAGCGATCCTGGGTTACGTCGCAAGAGTGCGGCCCCGGCTGCTCTTTGGCGGCGCCGGCATCCCGGTCCGCGCATCGTGGATCGGCGACGAGCAGGGCGGGCGCTGATGGACGTCACCGCTGTCGACCGCTCCGCCATAACGGGCACCACGCTGCTGCATCGGGCCGCACCGACCAGCAAGCTCGCCGCAACGGGACTGCTGCTCGGTGCGGTGGTGACCGTACAGGACCCGCTCGTGGCCGCCGGTATCGCCCTGTCACTCACCGGCGCCGGTGCAGCCGTCCGCTTGCCGCTGCGGCAGATGCTTCCACTTGCGCTCTACCCCGCGCTGTTCGCACTCGTCTTCGCGTTCGCGGCGGCCCCCGGTCCTGTGACGGGCACCCTTGTGGTGCTCAAGGCGGTCACGGCCGCACTCGCTGTCGTCACGCTCATGTTCTCGACACCCTATCCGCAGGTATTCGCACCCATACAGCGCGTCACGCCGCAGATCGTTGGCGATGCGCTCTTGATGACGTACCGCTCACTGTTCATCCTCGCCGAGAAGTTCGCCGATCTGAGCCGGGCCGTGCGTCTGCGGGCCGGGCTCACGGCCCGGCAGCCGATCCGTTCTGCACAGGCGACCATACGCGCCCTCGGCGGACTGCTGCTGTACTCGCTCGACCTTTCGCAGCGCGAGTACGACATCCTGTACCTGCGTGGCTACGAGGGAGGCTTCCGGGCGAGCTCGCAGCCAAGCACGGACCGTGCGGCTGACGTCGCCGCAGTGCTCTACGCGTCCTTCATCCTTGCCGTAGCACTCGTGTTCCGCCTGGCACCGGCTCTCTCGG
>CAZOSR010000139.1:0-5497 GCA_964582445.1 uncultured Coriobacteriaceae bacterium
ATCGAAGAAGTCTTGCAGGAAGCCCGGGCCGAAGGTGCGGCCGTGATCGCGATGATGCACCACGGCGCTGTGGAGCACTGGGACGGTCAGGCCAAGCTCCACCCCGAGTACCTGGTGGAGGACCACCCATGGGTGGGTGAGCTGCTTGCCTCCTACGGTGTGCGCGTGGTGTTCACGGGCCACTACCACGCTCAGGACATCGCGCTCGCCGACTACGGAGACAGCGGCTTCCTCTACGACATCGAGACCGGCTCGCTCGCAACGGCGCCGTGCCCGATCCGCTACTGCGAGCTGTCCGGCAACGAGCTTGCGGTGCGCTCGGAGACGATCGTGGACCGGCTGAAGCCCGGCACCGACTTCGGCGCGGAGGCTCGTGCATTCGTGCTCGCCACGATCGCTTCCGAGGCGTATGACGTGTCGCGCGGCTACAACGTCTCGGAGGAGCAGTCACGCTATATCGCCGACCATGTGGCGCCGGCGTTCGTGGCGCACTACGAGGGAGACGAGGACCTCTCAGCCAAGCCACCGATCGACAACAGCAGGTTGGACCTCTGGGGCCGCTTCATCTGGTCCCAGCAGCGCTATGTTGCCGACGGCCTCTGGGACGACCCCGCACCCGGCGACAACGACGTGGTCCTGTCGCTGACCCACTAGCGTAGCGGGCAGCAGGGCGGAGTGCGTGCTACGGCACCCCTGCGGCAGCCTTGGCGGCCTGCTCGACCGAGGCGCTCACCGCACCGGTGCCGCCGAATATGAACATGGCGTCGATGGCGCTGGCATTGTCCTGCAGTGCGGCCTGTGTGTCCCAGGGAAGCGCGGTGGGGAGCGTGAGGAGCATCACGCTGCCGAGACGCCCGAGCATCGCTCCGCCCGAGAGGGCGTCAGGGAAGTTGTCACCCGTGGCGATACCCACACCGTTCCACTGCATTCCCTGGTCGACGCCGTGCTCCGCCACCTTCACAGCGGTCTGGTATCGGGTACTGCCTGCGAGGCGCGTGACACTGTCCAGGTCGTCGTTCAGGGCAGTCTCCACTCCAGCCGAGACAGCCGCCGTGCCACCGAGGATGAAGGCGGAGGAGGCCTCCGGTGGCAACATGACCGCCTGATCGAACGTCGCATACGGGTTGGCGAGCAGGATCGGCCTGTGTAGTGCTGCTGCGAGCGGAGCAGCTGCTGTAGCATCAGGGAAGTTCGCGCCGGTGGCCACGAAGATCTCGCCCGAGTATCCGTTGCCCAATTGGGCGATCGTCTCTTCGGCGACCCGCGCAGCTGTCTCATAACGGCTGGCGCCCTGCAGGCGTTTCACGTTGCCATCAAGGAGCGTGCGCAGCGCATTCTCCACCACGCCGGACACAGCACCCGTGCCGCCGAGGATGTAGGCCCCGGTCGCGCCAAGCCGGGTGATCTCTGCCGAGACATCGCTCCGCAAGACGTTCGGGTCGGTGAGCAGGAGCGGTCCCGATACGGCACCAGCCAGCGCCGATCCGCCGAGCGCATCCGGCCAGTTCGCGCCTGTGGCGATCACGACCGTTGAGGCCCCTGCGGGGAAGCCCTCTTTCGAGGCCAGGATGCTCGTCTCATAGCGACTGCTGCCTGCCAGACGGACACATCCGTCATCGATCGTCGCGTCCGGCACGGTAAGTACCCGTACGTTGTCAACGTACGCACCCTCATCAGTGACGCTGTCGTCACTCTCAAAGAGGAACGATATCCAGACCGCGGGCTCACCATCGAAGCTCACGGTTCCGTCACCGAATACGTCGCCGAGGTCGACTTCCATGGTGACCCAACCCTCGGTGTCGCCACTCCAACCAACCATCTCGTAGTGCACGTCATCGATCGACGCGCCAGCCCACAGCGTGTCGTAGTCCTGCTCCGAGTCGAGCCACAGGTCGAACACCAGGGTGGGCGCGGAGTCTCCCGAGAGGTCGAACGGACCCGCTGTCAGCCAGGCGAGCATACCGTTGGCGTATGGGCCCGGCGCCGCGATCGTCGAGCCCGCGCAGTACGCTGATGAAGACCCCTCCGACTGCCGGTGATCGGTCAGACCCCACGTGGGGTCTGCTTCAGATGACGCCGACCACGGCCCTGGCCAGGACTCGAACCCGTCGTCAAACAGCTCTACCGCAGCGGGATCGCAGTCTGTGCCGCAGGTAGCCCCGCAGGTGACGCCCTCACAGGTCACGTCACAGGTGGCGCCGTCACACGTGGTGCCATCGCAGGTCGTGCCGGTGCAGGTGGTACCGCAGGTGGAGCTGCACGTGGTCGTGCCGGTGCAAGTCGACGCACACGTGACGTCGCAGGTGTAGCCGCAGGTATAGCTGCCGACGCAGTGGTTGCTGCAGGTTGCGGTGCCAATGCATGTGTAGTCGTCGCACGTGGTGAAGCAGGTGATGGCGCAGGTGTAGTTGCAGGTGTAGGTGCCGACGCAGGTGGTGCCACAGGTGGAGCTGCCGGCGCAGGTGAAGTCCATGGTGACCAATGAGGGGGTGATCTTGACTCGTGGCTCATCGGCGTCCTCGCGCGCCACCTTCAGCTTCTCGCTCCGCGCCTCGCTGTCGAGCACCGCGATGGTGTGCTGGAGCGACTGATCGAACAGAGGCGAGGACTCGATCTCGATGGTGTCAGCCGACTTCGTCGAGATTGGAGAAGGCAAGCCGACTGCAGGCAGGGGGCCGGGCATGCCTGCCAGCAGCAATGATGCGACGATCACCGCGCACGCGCGTCGCACCGAGGCTCCGGGCGAACCGGCTCGTGGACTCATCTCTGATCCCCCCTCTGGGATCGCGCGCGCATACAGACTATGCGCAGCAGATAGGCGGTTGCGCTGCCGCACCACCCATGAGACCCCCATACCCGTTTCCTGAGTGGTGTAACGCCGCCAGTCTCTAGTCCGCGGTCTCGATCGGTACGTCCTCGGCCATGAAGCGCAGCAATGCAAACTCCAGCTCACCGATGTCTCGCTGACGTAGGTCTGGGATCCGGCTGACATCACCGAGCGATTCGTTGAAGAACAGCCTCGAATCGGCGAATGCCGCCACTATGCCATCGCCGGATCGCGCGTACGCACCGATGACATCTCCAGTCGTGGTCGAGACGAGCGGATCGCCACCTGAGACCGTTCCTGCGCTCTCGCTCGGCACCACCGTCGTTTTGTCGTTGTCGAGGTCATACGTGCTCTCGGCTGCCGGTGCCGTTGCATCGATGCGAAGACCGAACGGCTCCAGCAGCGCTGCCGATGAGGAATCGTCGTTGGTTGTGCGGTCCATCACCATGAGCCGGCCGCCGCCGTTCACGAATTCTCGCACCGCTGCGATGACCGCATTCGATGGTTCCCCAACCGGATCCACGATCACGACCACATCGCCCGTTGCCAGGGCATCGGAAAGTGAATCCTCCACTGAGGGGAAGTAGCCCAGGCGCTGCGTCCAGACGTAGAAGGTCTGGAGCGAGGTGTTCCAATCGGCCATGAATCCTTCAAGCGTGGTCGACAGCTCGTACACGGAGTACTCGCGCTCGAACGCGACGCTCACATGGTCTTCAGTCGCTTCGGGTACCGGGTACGCGATCCGGTTGGCAGCGCTCCATCCCTGGATGCCGATGGGGATACCGGCCAGCACACCGGCGATCAGTGCAAGAAGCAGTACCGTGCGGCCTGCCCTGCGGAAGCAGGCGACGGCGCCGAGGCCGAGCGTTGCTGCGAGTCCGAGCAGCAGTAGCCGGGCGTGTGGCACGCGGTCCGAGTGGTTCAGCCAGTCAACATATCCGAGCACCAGCTCTGGCTTGCCCGGCATGAACATCCAGAAATTCGAGAAGACGGTGCTGTCCGCGAAGGCAGCGACGCGCCCCCGGCCGTACTTCACTGCCGCGCCCTGGACGAACGAACCGAACCGCTGCTCGGCAGAGGTGCTGACCTCGGGGAAGAAGTTGTCCTGCGAGTAGTCGGCATCGAGCGCCTTCAGCCCTTGTCCCACGATCACTCCGGTCACGCCGGGAGCGACCCGCATACTGCTCGACGTCCCGAACAGGAAGGTATCCGGCAGGTGCTGCACGATCGGGTGCGGCAGGACGCGAGGACGCGCGTACTCCGACAGTGACCCCTGCAGGAGCTCGTAGGTGGCGTCGTGGTTGAACCGCATGCCGAAGCGCTCGGCGAGCGGGTTGATGTTCACGCTCGTACCGAACACGTTCGTGTGATCGCCGATCAGCCACAGGCTACCGCCCCGCGCCACGAACCGCACGATGCTTTCGATCTCCTCGGGCTCGTACGCGGTTGTTGGCATCTTGACGATCAGCACGTCGCAGTCGGCGAGCACGCTGTCGGTGATCGGCTCCTCGTTGCGCGTCATGTCGTAGTAGAGATCCAGATAGCCATAGAGGTTGTAGTAGTTGTAGCTGGACCGCTCGCCATACCACTCGGTGTCATACGCGTCGGTGGTCCAGGCCCAGTCGCTGTGCCCTTCCTCCATGATGATGCGGCCGCTCTTGACCGGACCGGGGAAGTCGAACGCCCAGGCGCCGATGAGCGCGACGGTAGCGGCCGCCACGAGGGCCGCTCCGATCCAGAGCCGGTGATCGCTCATGCGCATGCGCGGTGATCCGGCCGCGGGCCGGGGGCGGACCGGCAGGAGTGTGGCGGCAAGGAACACCGCGGGGAGGAACGTCAGGAGCGTCATGGGTTGCGACCAGAACACGTCCAGGCGGTCGCCCATCGCCGACATGAGCACGAGGACCGCGAGCCTGACCTCGGCGTACAGTGCGAGACCAAGTGCGAGCGTCGGGAGCATGTGCCACCGCGCGCGCTTGATCGCCAGCAGCGGTATCGAGCCGACGAAGAGCAGCGCGAGCATCGGAACCCCGTACTTCTCCCAGGTGAGGGAGTGCACGATGGTTCGCACGCCCGTGTTCAGCAGCAAGCCCTCGGGGGTCATGGCTACATCGGCTCCCGTGGCGGAGAGAAGCAGGCCAGCGAGATGCCCGACGAGGCCCGTTTCGTGCGCGCGGGACACGGAGGCGAGCAGCGGCCAGAGCACGAGCGCCTGTGCTGAGGCAACCACGCCGATGAACGCAGTCCCCGTTCCGAGCTGCGTGAGCCATCCGGGGATCCGGGCGGCCGCATCGATGGAGTCGCGGAAGCGTGTGGCAACGAGGCCGAGCACGCATCCAAGCAGCAGGAGCACGGGTCCAATACTGTAGGGGAACGGGACGAAGACTGCGGCCAGGGCTGATGGGGCGCACAGGATGGCGGCGGCATCGCGCATCCATTCGTCACGCACACCGCGCAGACCGTATACGGCCGATGCAACCGCAGCGACCACCACGATGGCCCACGCAGCCGGTTCGGCAGGCCCGTACTCAGGCACGATGTAGAGCCAGCTCACTGCAGCCAGCAGCACCGAGAGCCAGAGGCTAGTCATCGCCCTCACCCGCTCCCGCGTAGGTCTCTAAGATCGCCCGCAGGAACTCGATGTTGTCGATCTCGTAGCCTTCGAGACCC
>CAZOSR010000140.1:0-5475 GCA_964582445.1 uncultured Coriobacteriaceae bacterium
CGGAGGACCCCGTCCTTCGTGCCGCTCTTGAGGTCGAGCGTCCCGCCGAGGTGGCGGTGATCACCGGCAACGGATCCGAGTTGGTGTGGGACCTGTTGATCGCCAAGAAACGGAGCGAGGAGCAGGAGAAGATCTTCGTCGAACTGCAGGTGGCCTACGACAAGATCCGCAGTCATGAGCGGCGACTCCAGTCAAGCAAGGAAGCGCTTGAGCGCGCCAACGAGGAGCTGGAGAGCCGGCTAGCCGAGATATTCTTCACGCATGAGTTCTTCAAAGCGCTCACGACCTTCAGCTCTGTCGATGACGTGACAAGCCTGATCGTTGACGGGGCGAACGGCATCCTCGGCGCCGAGATCTCGGCGGTCTACCTCTTCGAGCATCGCGATTGGACGTTACACCTGCGTGCGAGCCAGGGACGGCTTGAAGAGTATTTCCGCGCCGTCGTGCCGGTGTCTGAGACGATCCTGGGAGTGGCGTTCCGCGAGGGGTTCGTGCAGCAGAGCGACGTCACCGAAGGCGCGGGCCTGGCCGACTGGACGGCGCACCCCGAGGAGGTCAGGTCGCAGGCCGCGATGCCGCTGCGTTCCGGAGACACAGTCATCGGAGTGCTGCTGGTGGCTTCAGCGATGTACCGTGAACTCACCCAGGCCGAGCGTGACCGTCTCCAGGTCATCTCCAACCAGTCGTCCCTCGCGCTCCAGAACGCGCTCTTGCACGAGGAGCTTGAGCGCCTGTCGGTGACCGACCGCCTGACCGAGCTGTACAACCACGGATACCTGCACAGCCGTCTTGATGAGGAGATCGAGCGCGCCATGCGATTCGGGCATCGCCTGTCGGTCATCATGCTCGATATCGATGATTTCAAGAAGTTCAACGATCGCTACGGTCACCCCAAAGGCGACACCGTTCTGCGTGCGGTGAGCTCGATCGTCAGACAGAACCTCCGCGAGATCGACGTTGCCGCACGCTATGGTGGTGAGGAGTTCGTGGTGGTGCTTCCGGAGACCGATGTGGCTGGCGCTCTGGCGGTTGCGGAGCGCATCAGGCTCAGCATGGAGTCGTATCCGCACATCACCGATGACGATGGCAATCCTGTAGCCCAGACGGTCTCCCTCGGCGTAGCGACGTATCCGGTCCATGCTCCAGATGGGGCGAGTCTGATCGAGGCCGCTGATCAGGCGATGTATCGTGCGAAGCGCACGGGTAAGAACCGTGTGGTCGTCGCGGTATGACGTGACGGCTGGCCGGGGCAGGACATGGACCGAAAGGTGGCATAGGGGTGAGTCTCGAGCGCGCGCTAGCGAGGTTGGATCTGGACGGATCCGCTGAGCGCGCCCTCCGAGACCTGCTTGTGCTGTTCAAGCATCACGCTGGAGAACGACTGACCGAGAGGGATGTCGCTCGGCGTACGGGGCGTGCGGTCGAAGAGGTCGCTCCGCTTCTGTCAGCTCTGGTCGCAGCGTTCGTGCTAGACTTCGACGGCGCATCGGGCGCGTATCGCTACAGCGGCGATGTCGTGGTCGGGTACGAGATCGAGACGTTCAAGAAGCGTATCGACAGCAGACAGAGCCACGTCACGTCGAATGTGGCGCGGTTCAGGGAGCGCCAGGGCTTCTGAGCACTTCAGTCGGTAATCGATCGGAGTCGATGGTGCTTGCACCAATAGTACAGGGCGATCGCGGTCCCGCGGTCGAGGACGTGCAGAAGCGACTACTCGTGCTCGGATTCGACCTGGGGCCGACAGGCGTAGACGGTGTCTTTCTGGGTGCCACGCTCTCAGCGGTGCGCAGCTTCCAGCGGCAACACGGTCTTTCGGAGGACGGGACGGTCGGTAGCGAGACGTGGGCTGCCCTGGTCGATGCCACGTTCCGACTCGGCGACCGTCTTCTCTACCTGCGATACCCCTACCTGCACGGGGCTGATGTGAGCGTGCTACAGGGTGCGCTCAATGTACTCGGATTCGCCTGCGGCGTGCCTGACGGCATCTTCGGTGCGTTCACCGAGCGTGCGGTCGGGGAGTTCCAGTCCAATGTCGGTTTGCCGCGAGATGGCATTGCGGGGCCGGAGACCGTGCGGGCGATCGAACGTCTCCGGCACGTCTGGCAGGACAAGGATCCTTCTGCGCCGGTGAATCTACCGGTCGCCTCCGCCAGGGCTGCTGAGGTACTTCGCAAGGTGGACCTGGGGCTTGTCTGCCTCGATGGAGCGGGATTGTCGGTGGGAGAGCGCCTCGCGAATCTGGCGAAGGCGACAGAACCTGGTGCGCATGTGAGGATCTGCAGCGAGGCTGCGGCACCGGAGTGCTCGTTGAAGCTGTTCCTGGGAGGGCGGTCGACTGTTGAAGTGCCATACGGCATGCCGGTCGTCGTGGTGAGCGAGGATGAAGGTGCCGAAGGCCGATTCATGGCCGCGTTCGCCGCAGCCGCACCCGGGTCAGGCGTGTATGTCGCGGTTCCGGACGAGACCGAGGAAGAGCGAGTGGCACAGTCTGCTGCGGTGCATATCCTGGACGGCCTGTGCGCCGTTCTGTCAGGAGGGATGGGCGCTGTGCTACTATAGCGCAGCCGCTCAGCCATCTATGGCGCTTCGAGGAGGCTGGATATCCTGAGCACGACACTCCGGCGGGCCGCAGGCCTGCTTCTCACCATCACCCTGTTGTTCCTGGCGACGCCCTCGGCGTTTGCCACGCCGCTTGCAGACAAACGTGCGGAAGCCGCACGGGTCAAAGCCCAGGTTGACGAGCTTGACGAGGACCTCGAGATCGCCGCAGAGGCGTATAACGAAGCCCAGGCACTCTACGACGAGGTCACGGCGCAAGTGAAGGAAAACGAGGCGCGTGCGGCCGAACTGGCGGCACGTCAACAGGTGCTGCAGGCCAACCTGTCCGTCAGGGTCGCGTCCATGTATCGGCAGGGACCACTGGCCCAGCTCGAAGTCCTCTTCGGCGCAACATCCTTCGAGGAGTTCGCGACGATGTGGGAGGTGCTCCGCTCGCTCAACGAGCAGGAGGCTGCCCAGGTCCAGGAGCTGAAGCAGACGACAACCGAGCTGCAGGCCGTCCACGCGGAGCTGTCCGTGCAGCAGGCCGAAGCCAAAGCTCATGCCGATGTGATGGAGAGCCGCAAGACACAGGTGGAAGCCCAGCTCGCCGAGCGCACCCGTCTGCTCTCAAGCGTTGAGGCAGAGATCGCGGAGATCATCCGCGAGCAGGAAGAGGAAGCCCGTCGACGCGCAGAAGCGGCCGCGGCGGCTGCCAGGGCGGCGGCGCGTCCGTCGACCGACTACGGCACGCCCACCAACGCACCCCGTTCCGCGGTCGTGCCGATCGCCTTGTCCAAGCTTGGTGCTCCGTATCGATGGGCGGCATCAGGGCCAGATGCGTTCGACTGTAGTGGATTCACCATGTGGGTGTACCGCCAGGTCGGGGTGAGTCTCCCGCATAGCTCGCGTGCGCAGATCAACTCCGGTCAACGTGTCTCGCGTGACAAACTCGCCCCTGGGGACCTGGTCTTCTTCGGCCGGACGACGAGCCACCACGGCGGCGTCTGGGTGGGTAGCGGCAACTACGGGCGCGCTCCACACACCGGTGACGTGGTGAAGGTCTCGAGTCTGAGTGGGCGGAGCGACTATGTGGGGGCGTGTCGGCCCTAGCTCTGGCGATACTGCCGACACGAGTTGATGGGGGAGGACATGCCGGGGGGCAGGCTCTGGGTTCCATTGCGCTCAGCCGACTATCGTCGGCTGTGGCTTGCGCAACTTGTCTCGGTCATCGGTGACAAGGTCGATCAGATCGCGCTCGGCCTCCTGGTGTATGCCAAGACAGGCTCCGAGCTGCAGATGGGCATCATGCTGGCCATCTCCATGCTTCCGGCAGCGCTCTTCGGTATGGTCGCCGGTGCCTATGTCGACCGCTGGGACCGACGGCGCACCATGATCGCCGCAGACGTGCTCCGGGCGGTGTGTGTCGGTGCTGTCCCGTTTGCAGCCGAGTGGAGCCTGTACGCCGTCTACGTACTTGGATTCCTGGCGGCCACTGTCGCGCTCTTCTTCGAGCCCGCGAAGCTCGCGCTGATTCCGGACCTTGTGGGGCAGCACGATCTCATGGCGGCCAACTCGCTCGATAACGCCACGTCCTCCGTGGCCGAACTCGCGGGCCTGGCGTTCGGTGGCGTGCTGGTCGCGACGCTCGGGTACCAGGTCGCCTTCTTTCTCGACGCGGGCTCCTTCCTTGTGTCCGCCGCATTCCTGCTGTCCATCAGGCACCGCTCTCCCGAGCGCGCGGGGGCAGGGGCATCGATCGCGTGGAGGCCGGTCATCCGCGAGGCCTCCGACGGCCTGCGGTACGTATGGGGTCATCCCGTACTGCGCGATCTGCTCGGCGTGTACTCCTTCGCCATCATGGGCGTCGCGGCTTCGACCACCTTCATCTTCGCTCTTGCTCTCGACCGCTTCGATGGCGGGGCCATCGGTCTGACGACGCTTGAGGGCGCGATCACCGTCGGACTGCTTGCTGGCAGCGTGGCGGTGGGGCGCGCGGATCCCACGGAGCCTGCGCGCAAGTTGCTCGCGGGACTGCTGGTGTTCGGCGCGCTGGTATCCCTGTCGGCGCTCACGCCGTCTCTTGCATGGACAGCCGCGGTGCTGTTCTGCGCGGGAATCGCCAACATGTTCTTCTACGTACCGATGGCCACGATTCTGCAGCGGGATTCGGAACCCGCGATGAGGGGCCGCGTGTTCGCCGCGAAGCAGTCTATCAGCCGCGTGCTCTCGGTGGTGGGATTCGTCGGTGCCGGGGCGCTTGCGGAGACCATCGGGCTTTCGCCATCGATACTGATAGCGGGTGCGACGGTCATCGTGATGGCGCTGTACGGATGGTCGCGCCCTCGACTCAGGACCACCTGACCACCTGACGTGGGGCCTTGGGAAGGGTAGACTGAGTCGTGAAGCCGTCCCAGGGACGGCAGGGAATCGTCAAGTGAAGGCGGGCGTTCATGGCGGAGATCGACGGCCTCCTCAAGGTGATGGCCGACAGCGGGAGTTCCGACCTCCACGTGAAGGTCGGATCACCGCCCGCGGTACGGCTTAACGGCAAGCTCGTCGTACTCAAGGAGTACCCGCAACTGTCTCCCGAGATGACGAAGCAACTCGCCCTCGGCATGATGGACGAGCGGCAACAGCAATCGTTTGAGAACCACCGCGAGTTGGACTTCGCATATTCGGTGCCCGGTGTCGGCCGCTTCCGGGTCAACGTGTTCCACCAGCGCGGTAGCGTTGGCCTCACCCTTCGGCGTGTCACCACCGAGCGCACGGGAATCGAGCAGCTCGGCCTTCCCTCCGTGGTACGCCGGTTGGCCGAGGAGCCCCGGGGTCTCGTCCTTGTCACCGGCACTGCCGGCTCTGGCAAGACCACCACGCTCGCGGCGATGATCGATCACATCAATCACACGCGCGAAGGGCACATCGTCACGATCGAGG
>CAZOSR010000141.1:0-2171 GCA_964582445.1 uncultured Coriobacteriaceae bacterium
TGGGACAACGTGGTCGTGATCGACCACCCGCTCGTGCAGCACAAGCTCTCGATCCTTCGCGATGTCGGCACGGGCGCCAAGGAGTTTCGTGAGTTGGTGAAGGAACTTGCGATGCTCGAAGCCTACGAGGCGACCCGCAGCTTCCAGCTCCTGGAGACCGTGGTCCGCACGCCGATCACACAAACGACCACCTATGTGCTCGCTGGCAAGAAGGTGGCGGTCATCCCCATCCTCCGGGCGGGCCTCGGCATGGTCGAAGGCATCCTCGAGCTCATACCGGCTGCCAAGGTCGGGCACGTCGGCCTCTACCGTGATCCCGAGACGCTGCAGCCGGTCGAGTACTACTGCAAGCTTCCCGAGGACATCGGCGAGCGTGATGTACTGATCGTGGACCCTATGCTGGCGACGGGGGGCTCGGCCGCTGCCGCCGTGCAGTTCCTTCGGGATCGCGGAGCGCGGGAGATCAATCTGCTGGTGTTGCTCGCTGCGCCCGAAGGAATCGAGGAGATCAACAAGTCGTGTCGTGACGTGACCATCTACACGTGCGCCATCGACAGTCATCTGAACGACCACGGGTACATCGTTCCCGGCCTCGGCGACGCGGGCGATCGTCTGTTCGGCACCAAGTAGTCAGCGGAGGCATCGATGCCCAGGCCATCGTGGGACGAGTACTTCATGTCGATAACCGAGCAGGTCGGGCAGCGCTCGACCTGCACGCGCCGTCACATCGGTGCGGTCATCGTCAAAGACAAGCGCATTCTCGCCACCGGCTACAATGGCGTTCCCTCTGGTCTGGCGCACTGTGAGGACGTGGGGTGCCTGCGCGAGCAGTTGGGCATCCCGTCGGGCACGCAACACGAACTGTGCAGGGGCATCCATGCCGAGCAGAACGCTGTGATCCAGGCGGCACGACATGGCATCGCGATCGATGGCGCCACCGTCTACTGCACGCATCAGCCATGCGTGCTGTGCGCCAAGATCCTCATCAACGCCGGCATCACGGAGATCATCTATCAGAACGCCTACCCTGATGCGCTTGCCACGGAGATGCTGGCGGAGGCAGGGGTCAGCGCCACCCGGTACGACGGCGGAGCGGGCAGGTGAGCTGGTCCGAGCACGCGATCGTGTTCGCGGTCGCCACCGCGGTCACCCTTCTCGTCACGCCCGTTGCGCGGCTCGTCGGGGTCCGATGGGGCATCGTGTCTCATGCAGGAGGGCGCCACGTTCACCAGGGCGCCATCCCCCGCATCGGCGGCGTGGGCATGTTCGCGGGGTTGACCGCCGCGGTCGGAGTCCGATGGATCGGTGAGACGACGTGGGGATGGCAGCCGGTCTTCACGGTGCCCGGAAGCCCGGCTCTGGCAGTGCTCGCGGGCATGGCCGCTATGTTCGCGGTCGGTCTCCTCGACGACGTCATAGACCTCTCTCCGGGCAAGAAGCTCCTGGGGCAGGTGCTGGCGGCAGCCGTGACGGTGGCAGGCGGGGTACGGATCGAGTTCTTCAGCAACCCCTTGAGCGGCGGGATCATCCTCCTGGGCGTGCTTGCGGTGCCGATCACGCTGCTCTGGATGGTGAGCTTCGCCAACATCGTGAATCTGATCGACGGTCTGGATGGTCTTGCCGGTGGCATCACAGCAATCGCTGCGGTGAGCCTCTTCGCGCTTGCGATCGAGTCCAACCAGCCGGTCGCGGCGTTTCTTGCCGTCGTGATCACCGGCGTGTGCATCGGTTTCCTGAGATACAACTTCCATCCCGCTTCGGTGTTCATGGGAGACTCCGGAGCGCTTCTCCTGGGGTTCGCGCTCTCGTGCATCGCACTCACCGGCGTGATGAAATCCGTTGCGGCGATCGCGCTCGTTGTCCCCATCCTGATTGTCGGAGTCCCCGTCTTCGATACGCTCTCTGCCATCATCAGGCGCAAGCGTGGGGGGCGGCCCATCGGTGAGGCCGACAAGGGCCATATCCACCACCGCCTGCTCGCACGTGGTTTCAGTCAGCGTCAGACGGTGCTCATCATCTACGTGTGGTCCACGGCCCTGGCGGTAGGCGGATACGCCATGCGGTGGGTGCCCGCCTTCTACAAGATGCTCACGTTCGTCGTGCTCGCGCTGCTCTCGGGCTTGATGGCGTACTGGCTCGGGCTGTTCGAGGTGGCCCACCACAAGGAGTGA
>CAZOSR010000141.1:2271-5469 GCA_964582445.1 uncultured Coriobacteriaceae bacterium
GGGCTTGATGGCGTACTGGCTCGGGCTGTTCGAGGTGGCCCACCACAAGGAGTGACCGCGAGCGCGGGCGTATGCCCGGACCGCTCGCCCCTCACGTCCGCTACGCACTTCAGTGTGTCCGAAAGCGCGGTTGTTGCACCCCACCCGTTGTTGTATAGTGAGCACGCTTTCGAGGCCACCCCCGGGGCCCGGATTCCGACGCGCAGCGCGCCGCTTGGCGCCAGCGTGTCTACTCCCGCCGCCGGTCGAGTGACCTCTCCTGCTATGAGGGCATCGTGCGAAGGGACTGCGAGATTTCCGGCGTATCCTCCCTGTTCGGCCATCCTGCGGCCGCTGTAGCGCTTGGAGCGCTGCTCGGCGTCATTCTGACGTTCGCGTCGGAGCGCGCCGCCTCGTTCGTCACCCCTCAAGACCCATTCCGCGGTATCGCCATCGTGGCGGTCATGACCGGCGCCCGTCTGCTTGTCGCGCTGCTGTCTCTCGCTGCGTATTCGTTCTTCGCCCGTGATGGACTCATTCCGTTCGGATTCGCACTCGGTGTCTCGTTCATAGCCGGTCTCGCGCTTGAGGCCGTGAAAGCAACACGTCTCAACACCTCGCACACGTCCGCCTAAGGAGGAAGGCTCGAAGCATGGAGGAAATGCCAAACAAGATCGAGCATCTACTGCACGAGCTGCAGGTGCTGCCGCTGTCGGGGGCACACGGGCACGAAGCGGCTGGATTCAGCCTCACGAACTACACGTTCTGGCTGATCATCGCGGTCGTGCTGCTGCTGGCCTTCTTCGTGATCGCATCGCGCAAGGTCAAGCTCGTGCCAAGCGGCATCGGCAACATCGCCGAGGCGGGTGTGGACTTCGTCCGCAACGGGGTATGCGTGGACGTGATGGGTCCCGAGGGGAAGAAGTACTTCCCGTTCCTCGGGACCATCTTCTTCTTCGTGCTGTTCAATAACCTGCTCGGCAACATCCCGCCAGCACTGCCGGGCACGGGCACGGTGGGCACAACGTTCACCTGGGCGATCATCGTGTTCCTCGTATACAACGGCATCGGGATCAAGAAGATCGGCTTCTTCAACTACATCAAGAGCCTGATTCCGTCGGGTACGCCGTGGTGGCTGTCCTGGCTCATCTTCCTGATCGAGCTCATCTCGCACTTCCTGCGGCCGTTCACGCTGGGCATCCGTTTGTTCGCCAACATGTATGCGGGTCACATCATGCTTGGCGTGTTCGCGATCTTCGGCGGCATCTTCATCGAGCAGCTGTCTCCCATCAGCATCGCCGTGGTGCCGCTCTCGTTCCTCATGCAGGTGATCCTGCGCGTGTTCGAGTTGATGGTCGCGGTGCTGCAGGCGTACATCTTCACCATCCTCACCGCCGTGTACATCGACGGTGCGCTCCACGCAGGCTCGCACTAGGCACGTCCCCCTCGGGGGCTGGCACATGGTTTCAATCGTCGCCACCGTGGCGGCGTGAGTAGACGACGTAGGATCAAGCGCCATCCGGAAGGACCGGCTGGCGGCAACAACAAGGAGGAAGCAATGGAGAACCTGGGTAACGCGCTGGCGTTCGGTCTCGGCGCAATCGGTCCGGCTTTCGGTCTTGCCATCGTTGGCAGCAAGACCATCGAGTCCATGGCTCGCCAGCCCGAGATGGCCGGCCGCCTGCAGACCACGATGTTCATCGCACTCGGTATGATCGAGGCTATCGCGCTGCTGGGCTTCGTTCTCGCCTTCGTCCTTTAAGCGCCCCTGACGAGCGGGAGGAGCCGACAGCGTGGATATCATCATCCCGAACACCACAGAGATGTGGGTGAACATCGCTGCGTTCGCGATCCTCTTCGTCGTGTTGTGGAAGTTCGCCTTCCCGCCGATCACGAAGATGCTCGATGAGCGTGCGAACAAGATCCGCGAGTCGCTTGAGAAGGCCGAAGACACCCGTGTCGAGGCCGAGCGTCTCCTGGAGGAGTACAAGGTCCAGATGGCTGAGGCTCGTGCCGAGGCCACCCAGGTCATCGAGCAGGGCCGCAAGGTCGCCGAGTCGATGAAGGCTGAGATCCTCGCCAAGGCGCGCGAGGAGGCCGAAGCCGAGAAGAGCAAGGCGGTCGCCGCGATCCAGGCCGAGAAGGAAGCCGCCATGGCCGAGCTCAAGGGTGAGGTCGCGGACCTCTCCGTGGCCGTAGCCGGCAAGATCCTCGGTTCGAGCATAACCAAGGCCGACCACGAGGCGCTCATCGACAAGTACCTCGCGGAAGTGGGGAGCTTGAATGAGAACTAGCGAGACGATCGAGACCCTCGCCAGGGTGCTCTTCGAGCTCGCCACGGCAAGCGACGTCGTGGATGGTGTCGACGCCGACCTCGCGTCGGTCGTCAAGGCCGTCCGTGGTCATGTCGACCTGCACCAGGCGCTCACGGATACGAGCCTGCCCGCCGAGAAGAAGCGCGACATCATGCGCGACATCTTCGGCGAGTCGGTAACGCCCGAGACCCTGGCCATCGTGACGCTGATGGTCGAGCGGGGTATGACCGATCAGCTCAGCGAACTCGCTCACCGCTTCAGCGAGATCGCTGAAGCCGAGCGCGGCGTCGTCGTGGCTGACGTCACCACCGCCATCGAACTCGATGATGCCCTTAGGGCGAAGCTCGTGAAGCAGATTTCAGCTGCCGTTGGACGGCCGGTCACCTTGCGCGAGCGGGTGGACGAGTCGATCCTCGGCGGTATCCGCATCAATGTCGCCGGGCGCGTGCTCGACGGGACCGTTGCGTCCCAGCTCGACAGCGTGCGCCAGGCGCTCACGACTGCACGTCAGGGAGGTGAGGCGTAAGTGGCAGAGATCACCGCGAACAAGATCGGCGACGTGCTGCGAGCGCAGCTTGAGTCGTACAAGGCCTCCGTTGACGTACGTGAGGTCGGAACCGTTATCCAGATCGGCGATGGTATCGCCCGTGTCGAGGGCCTGAGAGGCGCGATGGCAGGCGAGCTCCTTGAGTTCGTCTCCGGCGATGGCCAGATCGTCTACGGCATGGCGTTGAACCTCGATGAGAACGAGGTCGGAGCCGTCCTCCTGGGCGAGACTTCGCTCATCAAGGCCAACGACGCCGTCCGTACTTCCGGCCGTGTCGTGGAAGTGCCGTCCGGCCCCGGGATGTTGGGCCGCGTCGTCAACCCGCTCGGCCAGCCGATCGATGGCAAGGGCCCGATC
>CAZOSR010000142.1:0-5319 GCA_964582445.1 uncultured Coriobacteriaceae bacterium
TTGATCGCGTCGATGTCATCACCCTCGAGCGCCTTCTTCACCTCGGCGACAGCGGCCTCGACATCGCTCTTGGTGTCTTCCGGCACCTTGTCGCCCAGATCGGCGATGGTCTTCTCCGTGCCGTACACGAGGCTGTCGGCGGTGTTGCGCACCTCGGCCTCTTCCTTGCGCTTCTTGTCCTCGTCAGCATGCGCCTCGGCATCGTTGACCATGCGGTCGACCTCTTCGTCCGAGAGTGCCGTGGTGCCGGTGATGGTGATCTTCTGCTCCTGCCCCGTGCCACGATCCTTGGCCGAGACGTTCACGATGCCGTTGGCGTCGATATCGAAGGTCACCTCGATCTGCGGGATACCGCGCGGTGCCGGCGGGATGTTCATCAGGTGGAACTTGCCGAGTGTCTTGTTGTAGGCGGCCATCTCCCGCTCGCCCTGGAGAACGTGGATCTCCACCGAGGTCTGACCATCGGCGGCCGTGGTGAAGGTCTCGCTCTTGCGCGTTGGGATCGTGGTGTTGCGTTCGATGAGCTTGGTCATCACGCCACCGAGGGTCTCCACGCCCAGCGAGAGCGGGGTCACGTCGAGCAGCAGGATGTCCTTCACATCGCCGCCGAGCACGCCGCCCTGGATCGCCGCACCGACTGCCACGACCTCGTCCGGATTGACGCCCTTGTGCGGATCCTTACCGGTGAGCTCCTTCACGAGCTCCTGCACGGCAGGCATGCGGGTGGAGCCACCCACGAGGATCGCGTGGTCAAGATCGCCGGCCTTGATACCGGCGTCCTTGAGTGCGGTCTGAACCGGCTTGCGGCACCGCTCGAGCAGATCGTTCGTGATCTTCTGGAACTCGGCACGGGTGAGCGTGTAGTCCAGGTGCTTGGGACCGCTCGCATCGGCAGTGATGAACGGCAGGTTGATCTGCGCAGTCTGCGTGGTGGAGAGCTCCATCTTGGCCTTCTCGGCCTCAGCGCGCAGGCGCTGCAGAGCCATCTTATCGGCGCGCAGGTCGATGCCGTGGTCCGCCTTGAACTTGTCTGCGAGCCAGTCTATGACACGCTGATCCCAGTCATCGCCTCCAAGGTGATTGTCGCCCGACGTCGACTTGACCTCGAAGACACCATCGCCGATCTCGAGCACGGAGACGTCGAACGTGCCACCACCGAGGTCGAATACGAGAATGGTCTGATCGTGTGCGCCCTTGTCGAGGCCGTAGGCAAGCGCCGCAGCCGTCGGCTCGTTGATGATGCGCTTCACGTCCAGACCCGCGATCTTGCCCGCATCCTTGGTTGCCTGGCGCTGCATGTCATTGAAGTAGGCCGGGACGGTGATGACCGCCTCGGTGACCGGCTGGCCGAGATACGCCTCCGCGTCGGCCTTGAGCTTCTGGAGCACCATCGCCGAGATCTCCTCGGGCGTGTAGTGCTTGCCCTCGATGTCGACAACAGTACGACCGTCCTTGCCCTTCTCAGCGTTGTACGCGATGGTGCCGCGCTCGGAGGATGTCTCCTCGAACTTGCGGCCAATGAAGCGCTTGATCGAAGTGATGGTGTTCTCGGGGTTAGTGACGGCCTGATTCTTGGCAGCCTTCCCCACGATGCGCTCGCCGTCCTTGCGGAACGCGACGACCGACGGTGTGGTGCGATCGCCCTCGGCATTCACGATGATCGTGGGCTCGCCGCCCTCGAGGACCGCGACCGCTGAGTTGGTGGTACCCAGGTCGATACCGATGATCTTGCCCATGGATGGTGCTCCTTTCGGATCCTCCCCGGTCGTGCCGGAGCGGTCTGTTCACAGAGGTGTGCGGCACGGCCGAAATGCCGCAGCCAGCGACTCACAGTATGAAATCTGAGTGCTTCATTGTCAAGTTATCTGCAAGCAGCAATGAGAGGGGCACTCCGAGCATGCGCGCGCTTTACACATATGCAGTCGCTTCGGTATCATCCGGCGGCGATGTAGCGGCTGCCGCCAGCGTGCGGCGCTCGAACCGAAGGAGATCAGCTATGCCCCGACCGATCATCAACGAGGACGAGTGCTCCGGCTGCGGCATCTGTGTCGATGCGTGCCCCGAGGGCGTGCTCGAGCTTGTCGATGACGTTGCCCAGCCCGTCAACGAAGACGACTGCACGGGATGCGGTACGTGCATGGAAGAGTGCCCGATGGGCGCGATCACGGAGATTGAAGAGGACTGATCGTCCCGCGAGGACTGAGCGTGGACCGGGCACCCAGGGGTGTCCGGTCACGTATGCGATGAGTCGGGCGCCGAGAGCGCCTTCAGCTGCCGCCACACACGCTGCTTCAACTCCGGATCGCTGAGCGAGGCCTCAAGGCCGTCGACGGCGAGTACGGTGCGCCCACGCCAGGCATGCAGAACGCCGGTGTCCAGGGGCGCCATGCCGGTCGCCTCGACGAGGTCGGCCGCTGCCACCGGGTCCAGCGCGATCACCGTGGACGGGTCGACTGCTTCTACCAGCAGCCGGATGCGCGTGTATCGTGCCGTGGGTTCAAGGCCTTCAGACCGCGTACAGAACGCGAACCACGTCGCCGTCAGACCGAGCGCTTCCAGCGCCTTGCCAGCCGCCTCACCATCACCACCTGCAAGGGCATACCCGCGCTCCCGATCATCGGGACCTGGTTCCCCTTTGACGAGGAGTATCTCGGCGAGGACGTCGCCGTGAGTTCGCACCGAGGGCACCGCATCACCCGTACGATCCGCCCGCTCGACCTCCGCCAGGGCTTTCGCCCGGAACAGGGCGTCGATCCTGGCCCCCTCGGAAGCGTTGTCGGGCCCGGCGCTCATCGCTGGCGCGCGAACCAGGCCCCGGTGGCCTCCAGACCGTCGCGCAGGTCTACGGCAGCCTTCCAGCCGAACGTGGCCTCGGCCTTGAGGGGAGACAGCAGGCTCGCCTCCACATCGCCATCGCGCGCGTCAGCACGCTCGACAGTCCCCGGATATCGCAGCGCCACCCGCAGCCCCTCGGCGAGCATGTTCACCGAGGTGGCGATACCGGTGGATGCGTTGTATGCGGGACCCGACGGTCCCGACCCTGCCAGGACGCCGTCGTAGGTGGCAGCCGTCGCGATGGCATTCACCACATCGGCAACGTAGATGAAGTCGCGTGTCTGATTGCCCGAGCCGAAGATCACCGGATTCACGCCAGCCGTCATACGCGAAGCGAACTCGGCGACAACGCCGCCTTCACCCTCGGCACGCTGGCGGGGCCCATACACGTTGGCAAAGCGCAGGGCCGCGAAATCGATGCCGGCAGGGCGCAGCACCTCGTCGAGGACTCCCTCGGCCTCGAGCTTTGACGCCCCGTACGGTACCGCCGGAGCCACGGGTGAGTCCTCGGTGAGCGGCAACTCCTGCGGCTCGCCGTACACCGCTGCTGATGACGCGAATAGCACGCGACGTACCCCGGCGGCCACCGCAGCCTCTGCCACGCGCCGCGTGCCCTCCACATTGACCTCCCGGTCGAATGCGGGGTCATCGATCGACGCGGCCACGCTCACCTGTGCGGCCAGGTGGACGATGATCTCGGGGGCTGCCGCGATGATCGCGTCCGTGGTGCGGGAATCGCGCACATCCAGGCGCCTGAATCCGGTGGCCGGGTGCACGTTGTCCATCGATCCGGTGGACAGGTCGTCGATCACGGTGATCTCCCACCCGCCACCGAGCAGCGCATGGACGAGGTTGCCCCCTATGAAGCCTGCGCCACCGGTCACGACGATTCTCACTGCGTCTCTCCACTCTCTTGACCCGCGACACGCTGCACCTCGACAAGATCCGCCTGGACGGCAAGACGATAGCGTGCGCTATACGGCGGATGACATGCGGTGAGCGTGAGCGACGGATGATCCGTCGATTCCACAACCTCGATCTGGTGCGGCAGCACCACCAGCGAACGCGCCACTTCGTAGCGGTAGCGCCGGTACGGGGAGTATACGTCAATTATGTCGCCAGGCTCGAGCTCGCCTATCCGCGCGAATGGGGCGCCATAGGTGGTCCGATGCCCTGAGATGCCGCACGTGCCGGTGGGACCGGGTAGGTCGGTCCAGTCGATCCAGCCCGGCCCCCGTCGGAGGTCCGCAGTGGTGACGCCGTTCACCACGAGGGTATCGAGCGCGATCTCGGGAATCACAAGACGCCCGAACACAGCACCGGGCTCGAGGGACTGCCAGTGCGCTTCATCCTGCTCGGCCCATGCCGTGAAATCGAGTGCCGTGGCCTCCGGTGTGCCCTGCTCATCGACGAGCGCCTCTGGCGCCTCAGCCGCATACGCCTCGACCATGCTGACGCCCTCCTCGAGCGCGCGTTGCGCGAGCCCGCCCATGAGCGTCGTCAGCCCGTAGTACGACACGAGGCCGAGCGCCAACCCGAAGAGCAGGTTGCTCGTCGCCCTGAGCCATCGCCGCCGTCCACTCACGTCTCTTCGACCCCCGCTCATCTGCACTGTGACCGCGATCACAGAGAACCTGTGATGGATTGCACAAACGGTCTCAAGCCAGTAGGCCTCGCTGCCGATATGACCAGTGTAAGGCACCATTGAAAAGCGAACATCGGATCGCTCCCGACAAAGGCACGGTCGACCCAAAGGTCGGCTTCGCAAAGTCACGGATCTAAAGGAAGCGTCGCTTCCCATGATGGCCGGACTGCCGAAGGTACGAGCCGCGTTCTCGGCCCGACACCTCAAAGCCTGGAGAGGAGTTGGGCCGATGTGCGCACGGGCTCGACCAAGGGGCGATCTACGATGACCACGACGGCACGAAACACACGGCGCGCGGCAGCGAGTATCGCTGCGGCCGTAGCACTCACACTGACTGCCGGCTTCGCGCCGGTTCAGACTGCGGATGCGGCCCAACTCACCGGCACGTTCCGCAGCAGGCTCACTGCAGAGCCCAAGACCGCAACAGTGCTCGCAAGCGCTGATGCATCACTCACCAAGGCCGTCCGCACGGCCACGCGTACCACCACCTCGATCCGTGTCGCCAGCACACCCGTGACCTCGACGACTCGTCGCACGACCGCAGTCGCAAGCTCCACTGCTTCGACCTCGAACAGCGCACCCGCAGCCGCTGTGGATGAAAGCGCACAGGCCCGGTCGATCCTCGCTGGATACATCTCCAGGTACCCGATCCTCGCAGGCACGACGGTCTCGTTCGGTGATGCCAAGGGATACCAGGCGATCTGCTACTACAAGTCAGGGCGCATCGTCATCAGCCCCACCCACACAGCAAGCCTCGACCGCATCCTCGGCCATGAGATCTGGCACGTGATCGACTGGCGCGACAATGGTGTGATCGACTGGGGCGAGAACGTACCGCC
>CAZOSR010000143.1:0-5277 GCA_964582445.1 uncultured Coriobacteriaceae bacterium
CCGGCGTCACGGTGTCCGAGCAATCCCCGGAGGCCGAATAGCCGGTCGCGCGCGGGTCCGTGCCCACGCCGTCAAGCTGCTCCTAGATGTAGTTCTTGATGAAGCCGTACACGATGGGCATCTCGTACTCCTGCCCCTGGAACGCCTTGATCGCACCGATGATCGCGAACACGAAGACGGCGATCGACGCGACGAGCCAGACGATCTGACCGAGCACCGGGATGACGTTGAGCACCGAGGCCACGATCATCGCCACGTAGAGTCCGAGCGCCTGGAAAGCGTGCACCCGGACGAAACGCTCGTCCTTGTACGGCTCGATCAGAATCGCGATCAGCGCGACTATGCCCGTCAAGTACCCGATGCCAGCCAGGATCTTGCCGGTGTCGCTTGGCCCGGCCGTGGCCCCTGGAGGCGGTGCAGCGGGCGCGGGCGGAGCTGGGGGTGGGGCCTGGAAGTCATCACTCATCGTCATCAACCCTTTCGTTACGGCCGCACGACAAATGCCCGTCACGGGCATCTTGCTTGCTGTATACCCCCCGTTGTTTGCCGTATACCCGTGTCGGCTGCTATGATTCCTGCGTAGCGCCTTCCGGGGGAGATACCGACTCGGTCGTTGATGGCCGTCCGGAGGAAACACAGTATGCATCGTAGCCGCGCACTCTCTCTTGCAATCACACTCGGCCTCATAGGGTCCCTGCTCGTCTCGCCGCTCGCGTTCGGGGCAACGGTGGACGACTTGCGCGCACACGAGCGCGCCGCGCAGGACGCGCGCGATGCCGCCGCAGCCGCTGAAAGCGCAGCGAAGCAGCTCGCAGCCGAGGCACAGGCACTCGACACGACCATCGCCGCGATCCAGGGCGAGATCAACGCGCTTGCCGACGACATCGCCATCGCCACCGAGCGGACCGACCGCCTCGAGGCCGAGGTCGACGGGCTCAACGCACGGATCACGGCAAAGGAAGGCGAGATCGAAGCCACCCAGGCCGAGTACGAGCGCCAGCAGTCACTGCTGTGCGACCGCATCGAGAGCACGTACAAGGGCGGCGACCTCGCGTACTTCGAGCTGCTCCTCGACAGCAAGAACATCGAGGACTTCATCACCCGAACCACGCTTGTCCAGCGCGTCATCAAGTCCAACACCGAACTGGCGGATACGCTCAAGGCCAGTCGCATCGCACTTGAGAAGATCAAGGCCGAGATCGAACGCGACCGTGAGGCCGTTGAGATCAAGCGGGTCGAGGCGGCAGCTGAGGAGAAGCGGCTGCTCGATCTTCGGAACAGGCATCAAGCCAAGCTGGACGCACAGGAGGCGGCACAGGCGCAGAAGGAAGCGCTCGTTGCCGAGAACAAGGCCAACGCCGCCCGGCTGCGCGCCCAGGCCGAGGCCGAGGAGGCCGAGTCCGCCAAGATCGCGCGCGAGCTCTACGGCACCGGGTCCGGCTACTTCGCTGGCGTCATGGCGTTCCCGGTTCCCGGGTTCGAGCAGACCCCTACCGGTGGCTCCGCATTCGGGTATCGCATCCATCCGATCCTCGGCTACCGCAAGATGCACACCGGCATCGACATCGGCGGTCGCGCGGTTGGCAAGAACATCAACGGCGCCACGATCGTCGCCGCAGCCGATGGCAAGGTCATCTACACCGGCTACCGTGGCGGCTACGGTTACTGCACCATCATCGATCACGGCAACGGCGTGACGAGTCTCTACGCCCACCAGTTGGCCGGTAGCATCAGTGTGAGCACCGGCCAGACGGTGTCCAAGCGCGATCCCATCGGCAAGGTGGGCTCCACCGGCCTCTCGACCGGTCCGCACCTGCACTTCGAGGTGCGTGTCAACGGCAACCCCGTCGACCCGATGAAGTACCTGAAGTAGCTAGCGTCGCGCTCAGTGCCCGTCAGTGGCTCTGCCTGACGTACGCGCGCCTGCAACCACTACCCCGCGTTGTACTCCCGCATGGCGCTCTCCACGCCGTGCTCCAGGACATGGATGACCGCCTGTGCCGCGTGCGGCACCAGCGAGGCAAGCCTCTCAGCGACAGCTGGCCGCATAGGCTCCAGGACGTAGTCGGCCGGATCCTGCCGCCCCGGGGGACGCCCGATTCCGACCTTCACCCGGCAGAACTCCCCGGTGCCGAGCGCGTCCACGAGCGAACGGAGGCCGTTGTGCCCTCCATGCCCTCCTCCACGCTTGATGCGCAGCGACTCCTCGGGGATGTCGAGGTCGTCGTGGATGACGACGATGTCTGCGATATCGACCCCGTAAGACCCCGCGAGCCTGGCGACGGCCTTGCCCGAAAGGTTCATGAACGTCTGCGGCTTGACCAGGAGCAGGTCGTCATCACCGAAACGGACGAGGCCGACCTTCGCGCCGGCCTCGTCCTTCCAGTACGTCACACGCAGGTTCTCTGCGAGGAGATCCGCAACCATGAATCCGGCGTTGTGGCGTGTGTTCTCGTACTCGGGACCCGGATTGCCGAGCCCAACAACCATGACTGTCATGGGTGCTCGCGCTACTCCTCGGTATCCTCGGGCTCCTCGCCGACCTCCGGGACCTCGTAGGTCTCTTCAGCGGCGGCCTCGGGCTCTTCCTCGGCCATCGGCGCCATCACCGACACGAGCACGGCGTCGGGCTCGTCCAGAAGCGTGACGCCCTTGGGTACGACGATGTCGGCCACGGTCAGCGATTCGCCGATGTTCAGTGCGCTCACATCGAGCTCGATGTGCTCGGGCAGGTCCTTGGGGTTGGCCTCGACCTTGAGTTCGCGGAGCGAGTGCATGAGCACACCGCCGGCCCGCTCGCCCTCGGAGGAGCCGACGAAGGTCACGGGTACCACGGTCTGCAGCGACTGGGCCATGTCGACGGCCCAGAAGTCCACATGCTGGACGGCGCCCTTGATCTCATCGCGCTTGACTTCCTTGATGATGACGTCGACCGGTTTGGCATCGCCCTCGATGCTGAGCTCGACGAGCGTGGCGCCCACAGTGGCGCTGTGCATCAGGTGATCGAACTCCCGGCGATCGACCGACAGCGAACGCGTGTCCACCTTCGGGCCGTATACGACGGCGGGAACGAGGCCTTCTGGCGCCAGCTTGTGGCTGGTCTTGCCCGTGACCTCACGGACCTTGGCGTTCAGTTCGACAACGTGCGTCATCTAGGTGCCTCCTTGTGGTCGGCGGATAGCGTGCGTGCCATCCGGATACTGCTAGAGCTGGAAGTCCGGATCGAACAACTCGGAGACCGAGTCGTCGTTGTACACGTTCTGGATCGCACGGGCAAAGAGCGGTGCCACGGAGAGCACCCGGATCTTGCCGTGCTGCTGCTCGTCGGGAATCGGCAGCGTATTGGTGACCACGACCTCCTCGACAGGTGCCGAGTCAAGCCGCTCGAATGCGGGCGGCGAGAAGATGCCGTGCGTAGCCGTGACCCACACCTTGGTGGCACCCTTCTGGATGAGCGCACGGGCGCCGGCCGTCACCGAGCCAGCAGTGTCGATCATATCGTCGGACAGGATGCAGTTCTTGCCCGCCACGTCACCGATGACGTGCGTGATCTCGGCAACGTTGTGCTCCGGGCGCCCTTTGTGCAGGATCGCGAGACCGGCGCCGAGCATGTCCGCCATCTTCTTGGCGGCCTTCACTCGACCAACGTCAGGCGAGACGATGACGAGATCCTTGAGCTCAAGCGCCTCGAAGTAGTCAGCAAGGATAGGAAGTGCCGTGAGATGGTTCACGGGCTGGTTGAAGAAGCCCTGGATCTGCCCCTGGTGGAGATCCATCGCGATGACCCTCTCGGCCCCTGCGGTAGTGAGCAGATCGGCCACGAGTTTGGCGGTGATGGGCTCGCGAGCCGCGGACTTCTTGTCCTGCCGGGCGTACGCATAGTGCGGGATCACCGCCGTGATGCAGCGGGCGCTCGCACGCTTGGCTGCATCGATCATGATGAGCAGTTCCATCAGCGCGGCGTTCACCGGCTGACAGATCGACTGTACAAGGAAGATGTCAGCCCCACGAACGCTCTCGAGGTACCGCACGTAGATCTCCCCGTTGGCGAACTTGGAGATCTTGATGTTGCCGAGCTCGACGCCAAGATGCCGGGCGATATCCTCCGACAGCTCGCGATTGTGGGTGCCCGCAAACACCATCATGCGCTTACCCGGTGTCGAGATCATGGTGCCGATCGCTCCCTAGCTCGTGGTCTTCACTACTGACAGGGTATCGCACTCTCGCCGTCCGCGAGCACCGACTCCGTAACCACTGCATCGCGGACGATGCAGCCGTCCCCGATCCGGGAATCGGCGATCCGGGCGTTCGGACCAAGCTCACACCGCTCCCCCACGGTCGTGGCACCAAGGAGGAAGGTCATCGGCTCGATCACCGTGTCACGACCGATGGTCACGTCGGGACCGATCCAAACGAGCCCGGGGGCGGTCATCGTGACACCGGCGAGCATGTGCCGGGCATTGATGCGCCGCTGCAGCACCCCGGCGGCCTCGGCCAACTGGATGCGGCTGTTCACGCCGAGCACCTCATCGGGATCCACCGCCTCCACGGCCACTACACCCAAACCCTCGTCCCGGTAGAGCGCGATCATGTCGGTGAGGTAGTACTCGCCCTGCGCATTGTCGTTGTCCAGGCCTCGCAGGTGCGCGAAGAGCGTCTCCGCATCGAAGCAGTACGTGCTCGTGTTGACTTCGTCGATCGTGCGCTGATCGGGGGCGAGGTCCTTGTCTTCGACGATGCCCGACACGGACCCGTCTTCAGCCCGTACGATGCGGCCGTAGCCGGACGGATCGGCCAGGCGCGTGGTGAGCAAGGAACATGCTGCACCTGCCGCCTCGCGGCTTCTGATGAGCTCTGCGAGGGTCTCGGGCGTCAACAGAGGACAATCACCAGCTATGACCAACAGAGAGCCCGCAACGCCGTGAAGCGCATCTTGGGCACACATGACCGCATGGCCGGTTCCCAGCCGTTGCTCCTGCCGGGTGAACACGACGCCACCCACGAGTTGCTCGACGGCTTCGGCCCCGTGTCCCGTTACCACGACCACTCGATCACATCCGGCCTCACGGACCGCACGAATGGCGTACTCGACCATCGGCAATCCGAGGATGCGGTGGGCGACCTTGGGGAGCGAGGACTTCATCCGGGTGCCCTCACCCGCCGCAAGGATCAGGGCGGTCGCGCTCATCGGTGCTCCTTTGGATCGGGGTCTCATACCCCGCTCGATCAGCATGGCTGGGGCGGTAGGATTCGAACCTACGAATGTCGGCTCCAAAG
>CAZOSR010000144.1:0-5261 GCA_964582445.1 uncultured Coriobacteriaceae bacterium
TGTCGAACCTGCCGGTCAGCAGGTAGTACGTGCCCACGATGGGCAGTACACCGAGGCCGAGGCCGGCCATGATCTCACCGAGGCCCACCCGGGTGAAGAACGGCGTGTACAGCACCACTGAGAGCATCCCGGCGACACCGAGGACGAGGAGTGGCCAGCCGCTGGCCCATGCCAGGTACACGCCGATAGCCGCACCCGCCACCAGCGTGCCGATGCCGAGCATGAGCGCGTTCCCCGGCTGCATCTCACCACGCGGGAGCATGCCACTGCCACCCGAGAACGGCGTCTGCCGGGTATCGTGGTCGATACCGCTCCGGCTCCAGTCATGCCAGTCGTTCAGCACGTTGACGCTCCCTTGCAGGAGCATCAATGCGAGCGCAGCCAGCAGCGCATGGCCGAGGTGCACGGAACCGTGCCAGGCCGCAAGGGCGCTGCCGTGCACCACAAGTGCGAACGCGAGCGTGAGGAACTGTGGTCGCGTCTCCAGTACGTACTTCTTGATCACCGGTGGCCCCTCTCCACGATGATGCGTTGCGTATCGGGAGAGTACACACCTATATGCGAGTACGTGCAACCGGGCTGCGCACGTTGCCGCACGAACGAACACAATCCGCTACCATCGGGGCACTGCGCCCCGAACGTACAGGAGCACGATGTTCGCCATCAAGGAGCTCTTCGGCAGCAAGCTCAAGTTCTCGCTGATCGCGCTTGCGATCGGTCTTGTGGTCTCGCTCACGATGGTCACCTCGGCTATGTCCGAGGGGCTGCTCACAGGTATGTCGGGCGCCAAGTCTAGGCTCGATGCCGACGCGCTCGTGTTCCAGCGCGACACGTATCCCACTATCGAGCGCAGCATCCTCTCGGCTGACGACCTGGAGGTCATCGAGGCAGCGCCAGGCATCGCCGAGGCGTACGGTGTCGGTCACACGTATGCGTCGGTCGGCTCGGTGGACGAGCCGTTCGATGTGCGGGTCTTCGGGCTCGGGGGACGCATGGATCAGCTGCCGATCACCGAGGGCAGGGCTATCAGCGGACCAGGTGAGGCTGTGATCGACGCCACTGCGGAGCTCGACGGGATCGAGATCGGCGACACGATCACGCTCACGCCGATGGATTCGGTTCTCACGGTGGTGGGGTTCACTGAAGGCAGGCGCTACGTGATGGTGCCGACAGTATGGGTCGACCTTGGGACCTGGGAGGAACTGCACCTCGCCTCGCTCCTGGGGCGTGAGGAGGAGGCCGAGACGTCCAGTGAGATGGCTGCCGCGGGCATGGAGGAGCGGTTTGATGGCAGCGCCTCCGTAGCGGCTGTCGACCTGGAGCCCGGCGTCACCATAGACGACGTTCAGGCCGAGCTCGGTGATGCGTACCGGGTCGCAGACGTGCAGGAGGCCGCGGATGCCGGCAACGGTATGCCCGAGATGATCATGGCGGTGTCCGGCATACAGGGCGTCTCGGTGGTGATCGGCGCTCTTCTGGTCGGCGTGTTCTTCTACATCACCACGCTGCACAAGACATCGCAGATCGCTGCGATCAAAGCCATAGGCGCATCGAACGCCTACCTGTACAAGGACCTGCTGTTGCAGATCACGGTGCTCGTGGCGATCGCGACCGTGCTCGGCACCGTGCTGGCACTCGGTGCGGGTGCCGGAATGCCGCCGATGATGGCCTTCGACCCTGATCCGCGCAGGTGGACCGTGGCTGTGCTCGCAGTCTTCGGCACGGCGTACATCGGCAGTCTCTTCTCACTCAGGAGCATCCTCAAGATCGATCCTGCCACTGCGCTCGGCCGGACGTCGGTCTAAGGAGGGGGGACGATGCTTGCGATCAAGGACATCACTAAGACGTACGGAACCGGCCGGAACCAGGTGACCTCGCTCGACCACGTCACCTTCTCGCTGGACAGGGGCAGGTTGCTTGCGATTCTCGGTCCCTCGGGCTCGGGGAAGACCACGCTCATCTCGATCATCGCCGGACTGCTCACGCCCACCTCGGGCGAAGTCATCATCGATGGCCACCCGCTGCATCTCCGGTCGTCGGCAGACGCCGCCCGCTACAGGCGGGAGACCGTCGGCATCGTCTTCCAGGAGCACCATCTCGTGCCGTACCTCACAGCGCGCGACAATCTGCTCCTGGTGCCGCACCTCTCGGGTCGCATAACGCGTGACGACCGTCGCAGGGCGGACGAGCTCCTCGAGTCGCTCGGCCTGGGTGATCGCGCAACGCACCGGCCTGCGCTGCTCTCGGGCGGCGAGCGGCAGCGCGTGGCGATCGCACGCGCTCTGATGAACACGCCTGCGATCATGCTTGTGGATGAGCCCACCGCGAGTCTCGACACCGAGCGCGGCTACCAGGTGGTGGAGACGCTCAAGCAGCAGGTGCACGAGCGGGGAATGACGTGCGTGATGGTCACGCACGACCTTCGCATGGCCGAGCATGCCGACGAGCGCCTGATGCTCCGGGACGGTCGGGTCGTCGCCGAATGACGCACGGCTCCGGCCGGAGGCAGCGCACGGTCGCCATCGGTGACGAGCGCGTGCCCTACGAGGTGGTCCGCTCACGGCGCCGGACTGTCGCGCTCGTGGTTGGACGCGACGGCACCCTGACTGTCCGAGCACCGATGTGGCTTTCCGAGCGGGAGACCGTCCGGTTCGTCGCCGAACGAGCAGTGTGGATCGCACGCAAGCGCGCCGAGGCCGCAGAGCGAGGGTGGGAGCCGCCGGCACCGCTGACCGATGACGAACAGACCAGGGCGCAGACCCTATTCCCGCAGCGGCTTGATGCGTGCTGGCAGCGATTCGCTGAGCCGGGTGAGACGAAGCCGCGGGTGCGGATCCGGACGATGCGCTCGCGGTGGGGCAGCCTATCACCGTCAGGATGGATGAGCCTCAACGCGATGCTTGTGCGTGTTCCGGTCGAGTGCCTCGATGCGGTCATCTACCACGAGTTGTGCCACCTGCGCGTGCGTGCGCACGACGCCGCCTTCTACCGTGAACTCGAGCGTTACGTACCTGCGTGGCGCGAGCGGAGGAGAGATCTGAGAGGGCTACCCTGGTGAACGATGCCCGGCTATGCGCTTCTGAGCGGCGACGCGGCACCGCGTGTTACGCCCCTGTACGGGTGGGTACGTAGTCTCATCGTCCGCGGCCGCACAGCTGGCGGGCGGGGGGAGATGCCGTACGGGTGTCGGAGTCTCCGGCACACCGCGCGGGACCTCAGGGGAGGTGGACCGATATGAAGAGGCGCATGCAGTCACTCATCCTCGTGCTGCTCATGGTGGCATTCGTGCTGTCGGCAAGCGCCGTGGCGTTGGCGCACGGCGGGAGCGGTGGCGATCCCGGATGGGGATGGCAGGACGCACCGGGCGTGGGCATCGGCGCTCCGTGGTCAGGTGTTCATCCGTAGGAGGCCCAAGCCGCACACGTGAGTGAATCTACGCGGTGCTATGCGAGCAGCAGCACCGCGTAGATTGCATATGCAGCAGTCAGCGCGGCCCCCGCACGTCGTCCGATGCGACCACGGCCTACGAGCAGCGGGATGAGCAGGAGCGCCGCTGCTGTCATGACCCAGACATCCAGATTCGCCATGCTCTCGGCAACGTTGATGGGGCGAACCATCGCGGTCGTACCGATGATCAGCAGCGCGTTGAAGAGGTTGCTTCCAAGGACATTGCCTACGGCTACGTCCGAGTGGCCCCGGAATGCGGCGGCGATGCTGGTGGCGAGTTCCGGGAGCGAAGTGCCGATGGCCACGAGCGTAAGACCGATGACCGCCTCCGGCACCATGAACGCGCGCGCGATCCGCGTGGCGCCATCGATGAGGAGTTGCGATCCGATGACGAGCGCTCCAAGTCCGAGCCCGATGTACAGGAGCCCCATCCAGAGGCTCGAGGGCCCGGTGAACTCCTCACCCTCGTGCTCGTGCAGCTCCGCCGAGGGCGCCGGTTGTTCACGAAGCTCGGTGCGGTACGAGTAGTAGGTGTATGCCACGATCGCCGCCACGAACAGCACGCCCGCGGGCCAAGCGATGACCCGGAACTGCGCCAGCACGGCGAGTGCGAGCACTGCAGCGACCATGATGAGCGTATCGCGCTTGACCTCCGCTGGCTTCACCACGATCGGCGCGATGAGCGCGGAGATGCCAAGCACGCCGAGCACGTTGAAGATGTTGCTGCCCACCACGTTGCCGATTGCGATGTCGGCGTTACCCTTGAGCGCCGCGCTCACGCTCACCAGCAGTTCCGGCGCCGAGGTGCCCGCTGCCACGACCGTGAGCCCGATGAGCAGGGACGAGAGCCCGAAACGCCGTGCCACCGCCACGGCACCCCGAACAAGGCCTTCGCCTCCGCCAAAGAGCAGGACGAAGCCAAGCAGTGCGGCGAGGTACATATTCACGTGCGGGTCTCCTTATGGGGTACGCACGACCCTGGGTGGCCGGCATGCTGACTCGTAGGTCAGGAGGCCTCGTCAAGCGCCTCCGCGAACTGGCTATTGTACAGGTCGGCGTAGAAGCCGTCAGCGGCCATTAACACATCGTGTGTGCCCTGCTCGATGATCGAACCCTCGTTCATCACCAGGATGAGATCGGCTTCGCGGATCGTGGAAAGCCGATGCGCGATCACGAAGCTCGTACGCCCCTGCATCAGTCGCTCCATCGCCTGCTGGATGAGCGCTTCGGTGCGGGTGTCCACCGAGCTTGTGGCCTCATCGAGGATGAGAATCGGCGGGTCGGCCACGAAGGCGCGGGCGATCGTGAGCAGCTGCCGCTGCCCTTGCGAGATGTTGGAGCTGTCGTCATTGAGTTCCGTATCGTATCCGTCGGGTAGCGTGCGCACGAAGTGATCCACATGGGCTGCCTCGGCGGCCGCGAGGATCTCAGGCTCTGTGGCATCTTCACGTCCGTAGGCAAGGTTGTCGCGGATGGTGCCCTTGAAGAGCCACGTATCCTGCAGCACCATGCCGAACGTCCTGCGCAGATCGTTGCGGGTCATGTCTCGTGTGTCCACGCCGTCTATCAGGATCGCACCGTCCTGTAGCTCGTAGAAGCGCATGAGCAGGTTCACGAGTGTGGTCTTGCCGGCTCCCGTGGGACCGACGATAGCCACGGTCTGGCCCGGACGCGCTTCGAGCGAGAGGTCCTCGATGAGCGGGGCTTCCGGCGAGTAACTGAAGCGCACATTGCGGAACTCCACATGTCCCTTGGCGGTCCTGAACTCCACGGGCTCGGTCGTCTCAGGCACCTCTTCAACGGCATCGAGCAAC
>CAZOSR010000145.1:0-5229 GCA_964582445.1 uncultured Coriobacteriaceae bacterium
GGCCGCGTTCGATGCCGAAGGCACTCCCACGAAAGCAGCCGAAGGTTTCGCCCGGAGCCGCGGCATCGCGGTTGAGGACCTCCAGCGCGGCGAGATCGATGGCGGCGAGTACGTCTTCGCACATGTGGAGGAAGCGGGGCGCGCGGCAGCCGATGTGCTGCCCGAGCTCCTGGCAATGCTTGCGGGCGATATCGACTGGGCCAAGTCACAGCGGTGGGGGAGCGGTTCAACCCGGTTCATCCGCCCCGTGCGCTGGCTCGTGGCGCTGCTCGACGGAGATGTCGTTCCGGTACGCTTCGCCGGCCTCGAGGCTGGTCGTACCACCGTGGGTCACCGGTTCCTCTCGGGCCCCATCGACATCGATCTGGCGTCCGATTACCTGGACGCGATGTGTCGCGGGCATGTGCTCGTCGACGGTGAGGAGCGTGCCGAGTCCATCCGGCGCCAGATCGACGAGGCGGCTGCCTCACTGGGCGCGCGTGCTGTTGTGCCTGAGAAGACCTTTGCCGAGGTCGTGAACCTCGTCGAGTTCCCCAGCGTTGGCGTCGGACGCTTCGACGAGAGGTTCCTCGCAGTACCTCGCGAGATCGTCGAGGAGGCGATGGAGAGCCACCAGCGGTACTTCCCGCTGGAGGGAGCAGACGGGTTGCTGCTCGACCGGTTCCTGGTGGTGCACAACGGCGATCCCGCTCGAACCGAAGCCATCATCGCCGGTCATGAGCGTGTCATCCGGGCACGGCTGGCCGACGCGGCGTTCTTCGTGGAGGAGGATCTCGCCCGTCCGCTCGAGGAGTACGTGCACCGGCTTGACACCATTGTCTTCCACGAGAAGCTGGGCTCTTTGGGCGCCAAGGTCGAGCGCATCGAGGAGGTCACACGCGCGCTTGCCGAGGCCATCAACGCGCCTGCCGATGAGGGCGCATACGCAGTGCGCGCAGCGCATCTCGCGAAGGCCGATCTCGTCACGCATGCCGTCATCGAGTTCACATCGCTCCAGGGTGTGATGGGTATGCGCTACGCACAGGCTGCGGGAGAGGCCGAGGGCGTGGCCGAGGCGATCGTGGACCACTACCGTCCGCGCTACGCTGGCGACGATCTGCCACGCGCGCTTGCGGGCACACTCGTGTCGATCGCCGACAAGCTCGACACCATCGTCGGCATCTTCGCGATCGGGCAGGGTCCCACAGGATCTGCGGACCCCTATGCGCTCCGGCGCTCAGCCATCGGCATCCTCACGATGATGGTCGACGGCGGCGTGCGGTTCGATCTGGACCGTGCGATCGGCACAGCGCTCGAAGGATACGTGGAAACGCTCCCGGCACTCGATCCCAACGAGGTGGGCGCCACAGTCAAGGCGTTCTTCGACGGCAGGCTGGCGGTGATGCTCAAGGACCGCGGATTCTCGTACGACGAGGTGGATGCTGTCATGGCGGTCACCTCGGCGGATCCCGCCGACACGCTGCACCGCATCACGGCGCTCTCGGCATTCCGGCGCACGGAGGCGGGGGCCGACCTCTCGGTGGCGTTCCGGCGCGCGGCGAACCTCGCCGACCCGGATGCCGGCGTGCACACCGATCCGCTGCTCATGGGCGCGGAAGAGGGCGTGCTGGATGAGGCGCTGGTTGCGGCGGAGGAGACCGTGGGCCGCCTCATGGCCGTGCGCGACTACGACGGTGCGCTCAACAAGCTCGCGGACCTCCGGGGCCCGGTCGACGCTTTCTTCGAGTCGGTGCTCGTGATGGACAAGGACGAGCAGCTGCGGCGCAACCGTCTTGCCCTCCTGAACCGCCTGGGCGGCCTCTTCGACGGTTTTGCCGACTTCGGCAGGCTTGCCGGGTAGCGATGGCCAGGCACCCTCTCGCCATACACGTGATCTCGGACTCGCTCGGCGAGACGGGAGAGACGGTCGCGCTCGCGGCGGTGTCGCAGTTCGCGCCCAACACGTTCCGGATCGAGCGGCTGCCGAGGATCGAGAGCGCCGTCGAACTTCGCGAGACCGTGCGCAAGCACTGCGGCGCCGACTGCATCTTCTTCTACACGCTCGTTGACCGGGAGCTGCGTACTGAGATGGAGCGGCTCGTGGGTTCTGGCGTTGTCGGCGTCGACTTGCTGGGTCCGGCGCTCGATCTCCTCTCGGGTGTCACCGGCGCGCGGCCGAGCGGTGAGGTCGGCCGCATCAGGCGTACCGACGAGGGATACTTCGACCGCATCGAAGCGATGGAGTTCGCGGTCAAACATGATGACGGCCGTAATCCCGAGGAACTCGCGGATGCCGACATCGTCATCCTCGGCGTGTCGCGCACCTCCAAGACGCCGATATCGATGTATCTCGCGTTCAAGGGATGGCGTGTGGCCAACGTGCCGCTCGCTCCCGGCGTGGACCCGCCGCGGGAGCTCTTCGAGCTCGACCCACGCAGGCTGTTCGGGCTTGTGACGAGCGCCGATGTGCTGCTCACGATCCGTCGCGAGCGCATGAAGGAGCTCGGGGCCCACGTGCCAGGATATGCCGAGCGC
This sequence comes from uncultured Coriobacteriaceae bacterium, assembly GCA_964582445.1. Lineage (GTDB taxonomy): Bacteria > Actinomycetota > Coriobacteriia > Anaerosomatales > Anaerosomataceae > Anaerosoma. The sequence continues at coordinate 2,515 of CAZOSR010000145.1, forward strand.
GAGGCTGTGGAGACCGAGCTTGCCGAGGCGCGCGCGCTCATGCGCAGGCTCGGCTGCCTGGTGGTGCATACGGACAACCGCGCAGTGGAGGAGTCGGCGCAGGAGATCCTGCGTCACCTCGGTGCTGCCGTGGAGGTTGCGGACTGAGGCGCATCCGTCGGGTGGCGTCAGCCGTTCGGCGGTGCCCGTGTCGCCACGAGACGGGGCGCGCATCAGGTACGCTATGATGGTTCCAAGTCGTCGGGGGTTCCAAGGAAAGCGAGGGAGCGAGTTGGCTGACACGAAGCGTATCTACGCATTCGGGGGCGGTCAGACCGAGGGTGACAAGAGCATGAAGTTCATCCTCGGCGGTAAGGGCGCCAACCTGGCCGAGATGGCCAATATGGGACTTCCGGTCCCGCCCGGATTCACGATCACGTGCCAGACCTGTATGGAGTACTACAACGCCACACCTCCCGCATTTCCTGCAGGTCTGACAGACGACATCTCGGCCAATGTGGCGAACCTCGAGGCCAAGATGGGCAAGAAGCTCGGCGACGAGAGCGATCCGCTGCTCGTCTCCGTGCGCTCCGGCTCGGCCTTCTCGATGCCAGGCATGATGGACACCGTGCTCAACCTCGGACTCAATGACCGGTCCGTGCACGGTCTCATCGCCAAGAGCGGCAACGAGCGGTTCGCGTGGGACAGCTACCGCCGTTTCATTCAGATGTTCAGCAAGGTCGTGCTGGACGTTGAGGGTGACGAGTTCGAGAACGCCATCAACACCATGAAGATGGCACGTGGCGTGAAAGAGGACACCGATCTTAACGCGCTCGATATGCAGGAACTGGTGCAGGTCTTCAAGGACATCGTGGCCAAGCACGTCCCGGCCGCCGACTACCCGCAGCTCGTGGTCGAGGGGCGTGTCACCTTCCCGCAAGACGTGACGCTTCAGCTCCACCTCGCCATCGAAGCCGTGTTCCGCAGCTGGAACAACCGTCGCGCTATCGACTACCGCCGCATGGAGAAGATCGCTGACGACCTCGGCACCGCCGTGAACGTGCAGGCGATGGTCTTCGGCAACATGGGCGAGACCTCCGGCACGGGTGTGGGCTTCACCCGCAACGCCGCTGATGGCACCAAGGAGTACTACGGCGACTTCCTCACCAACGCTCAGGGCGAGGACGTTGTGGCCGGGATCCGCAAGACCCGTCCGATTGCCGAGCTCCCCGAGGTCCTGCCCGAGGCGGGGAACGAGCTCTACGAGGTCTTCGAGATCCTCGAGAACGCGTATCGCGACATGTGCGACATCGAGTTCACCATCCAGGAGGGTAAGCTCTGGATGCTGCAGACGCGCGTGGGCAAGCGGACCGCCCGAGCTGCGCTGAAGATCGCCGTGGACATGGTCGACGAGGGCATGATCACGCGTGAGGAGGCCGTGCTGCGCATCAACCCGGCGCACCTCGACCAGCTCATGCACCCGCAGTTCGACACGACGGTCTCCTACGACGTGCTCGCGAAGGGCCTGAACGCAAGCCCAGGTGCCGCCGTAGGGGAGGTCGTCTTCACTGCCGATGACGCCGAGGCGGCCGCGGCCGAGGGCCGCAAGGTCATCCTCGTGCGCTGGGAGACCAACCCGGACGACCTGCACGGCATGGTCGCCGCGCAGGGAATCCTCACGAGCCACGGCGGCAAGACCAGCCATGCGGCGGTCATCGCCCGCGGCATGGGCAAGCCCGCCGTGTGTGGCGCAGAGGCGCTCAAGATCGACATGAAGGCCAAGCAAGCGGTCGTCAGCGGGAAGGATGTCGTCCTCAAGGAGGGCGATATCGTCTCCATCGACGGTACGTCGGGAATCGTGGTCCTTGGCGAGGTCGCTCTCGTGCAGCCCGAGATGACCGGTGACATCGACACCATCCTCGGCTGGGCCGATGAGTTCCGCACGCTCGGTGTTCGCGCGAACGCCGACACGCCGGATGACGCCGCCCTCGGCCGCAAGTTCGGTGCGGCCGGCATCGGGCTCACCCGCACGGAGCACATGTTCCTCGGTGAGCGTAAGGACATCATCCAGGACTTCATCCTTGCCGAGCATGCCGATGTGCAGCGGGCTGCGCTCGACAAGCTGCTCGATGTGCAGACGGAGGACTTCCTCGGCATCTTCTCGGCGATGGACGGCCTGCCGGTCACGGTGCGCCTCCTCGACCCGCCGCTGCACGAGTTCCTCGATTCGCCGCGCGACCTCGAGGTCGAGATCGTGCGCGACGAGTGCAGCGGTGCCGCGGCCGACAAGCTGGCGGCCAAGCGCCGCCTGCTCGCGCAGATCGACGCCATGTCCGAGGCCAACCCGATGCTCGGTCTTCGTGGCTGCCGCCTCGGCATCACGCACCCCGAGCTCTATGCGCTGCAGGTGGAGGCCATCACGCGAGCCACGTGCGAACTGAAGAAGCAGGGCAAGGACCCGCGGCCGGAGATCATGATCCCGCTCGTGAGCGTCAAGGCCGAGCTCGCAACGCTCCGCGGGGAGACACAGGCCGTGGTGGACCGTGTGTCTGCCGAGTGCGGCGTTGAGGTGTCGATCCCGATCGGCACGATGATCGAGCTTCCGCGCGCCGCCGTGTGTGCCGACGAGATCGCCGAGGTCGCCGACTTCTTCAGCTTCGGCACCAACGACCTCACGCAGACGACGTTCGGCTTCAGCCGCGACGACATCGAGAGCAAGTTCCTGCCCAAGTACCT
>CAZOSR010000146.1:0-5221 GCA_964582445.1 uncultured Coriobacteriaceae bacterium
GGGCCTGCCGAGGGCGCGCAGCCGAGGTTCGATGGGCCGATGGGCGTTGCCGCGAGTCGTGACGGGCGCATCTACGTGACGGATTCAGGCAACAACCGTGTCTGCGAGTTCGATGCCCGTGGTCGCTTCGTCCGGGAGTTCGGGAGCTTTGGCGTGGCGAAGCCGGCCGCCGGAGCTGCCGCCACCTACGAGGCTGGCTCGCTCAACTACCCCGTGGGCATCGATGTGGACGATGAGGGCAACGTCTACGTTGCGAGCTTCTACAACGACTCGATCGAGGTGTTCGATCCCGACGGCGCGCCGCTCCGCAGGTTCCCCGATCCCACCACCGTTACCGGCCGGGGCGGCTCCGGTCTCAACGGCCTCGGCATCGCCGTTACCGACGTTGCCGTGCATGCGGATCGCGTGTATGCCACCGACGCGTACCAGGTGGTGGTCTTCACGCGTGACGGCGAGTTCGTCACGCAATGGGGCAAGCCGGGCACCGGGCCGGGCGATCTCGATCGCCCCAACGGGATCGCGGTGAGCGACGACGGGCAGACCATCTACGTGTCGGACTCCAACCACAGCCGGGTGACCGCTTTCACACCACAGGGCACGGTGCTGTGGCAGGTGGGAACGATCGCTCAAGGGATGGACGACCGGTCGGAGCGCCCGCTGCAGCTCCCGAGGGGTCTGTGTGTGGACGGCGATGGCTCCATCCTGGTGACGGACGCGTTCGGATTCGACATCGTGCGGATCTCACCTGAGGGGGAGGTGCTCGCCCGGTACGGCGAGCGCGGCGTGGAGCCAGGGCAGTTGAACTTTGCCAACGATGTCAGCCCATTCAGGGGCTTCGTGCTCATTGCCGATAAGGGGAACAACCGGGTGCAACTCGTAAGATTCATTCAGTGACAGGCACTGTATGGCACGCGTTCGTTTGTTATCATCGTGCCGAGCCGTTCACCCGTGGTTTGTGATGCGGGGGTCGAAACACGGCGCGCTGGGGGAGATGCGTTGACGGAGCAGGACCTCGATACAGTGGCGCAAGCCGCCGGGGACACGACGGGGGAGACATCCAGCCGCCGAGGTAGGGGCGTGTTCGCCGCTGTCGTACTGCTGCTCTTGCTGCTCTGCTCGGTCACCACGGTCATGCAGACGCTCTCGATCACCGGTGATGATGAGGTCGTCCGAGGTGTGATCGACAACCTCGAGTGCCTCCAGTGCCACACGGAGCTCATCCCTGAGTTCGAGCGCGACGTGGTTCACAACCCCTTCATGGCTGAGCACTGCACCACGTGCCACACGCCGCACGGGCATATCGAGACCGAGACGGTCATCGGCGGTGCGGTGCAGACCTTCAACCGCATGCGCACGCTTGTCGAGTGGATCCCGGTCAAGCTGGTGCTCGAGCTGTTCGACACGGGCGACGACACCTCGACCGCAGGTGGGGAGATCAAGAGCGTCACTGAGACGCCGGTGAAGGGCCAGACCTCGGAACTCGTGCTCCCGGGCAACGAGCTCTGCATGATGTGCCATGGCGACATGGGGCACATGATCAACGCGGCGTACTCGCATGCGCCGTTCGCCAACGGCAACTGCGTGGACTGCCACGACCCGCACGCCTCCGACGTCGCCAGCATGCTCACGATGGACGTGGAGAGCCTCTGCATCACCTGCCACCGCCTCGGCCCGCAGCTCGCACGTATGCAGCTGCACGCTCCGGTGGAAGGCTTCCACTGCACCAACTGCCACAACCCGCATGGCTCGGCGTACCGGGGCATCCTGGTGGACGCGCAGCGCGACCTCTGCTTCAGGTGCCACCCGTCGGTTGCGCGGCTGTCGGGCATGGCGGTCCAGCACGGGCCGTATGCGAATGATGCGTGCACTGACTGCCACGAGCCGCATGGCTCGGACTACGTGCCGCTGCTGCGCGCGGAGCAGCCGCGCCTGTGCTATGGCTGCCACCCGGCCGTGGAGACCGACTTCCTACGCGCAAGCCATCACCCGGTGGGCACCATCTCGCTCGACTGCACGGGCTGCCACGATGCGCACGCCACCAACTACTCCGGGCTGCTGTACGACGACGACAACGGCATCTGCTACGACTGCCACGCCGTGCCGATCCAGGCCACCTACGACACGTCGGCGCACGAGAAGACGCCCTGCTGGGGCTGCCATACGCCGCACGGTTCGGACTACGGCCCGCTGCTCAAGGCCGCACAGCCCACCGTGTGCTTCAGCTGCCACGCGCGCAGCAACTACGACGATGCCGCGGGCGGCTACCAGAACCACCCGGTGCGCCCCGCCTACTACGATGTCAATGCCAAAACGGCGCTGACGTGCACCACCACGTGTCACGATCCCCACGGTTCCGCCAAGGGTTTCCAGCACCTGCTGCGCAACTACGAGGCGGGGCTCGACGGCAACTGCCTCATCTGCCACGCCGTCGTGCCGGGGCAGGTTGTCGGCGTTGACTTCTAGCACCCTGTCGGGCGTCGCACTTTCGACTCTACGCAGGCGCTGGCCACTCATCCTCGCGATCGTTCTCGCGTGCGCAGCGCTCGTTGCCGCGTTGTTCCTTGCGGAGCGCGATCCGTTCGCCGAGCTCCCGGACGACCCGGGCGTGACCGTGAACTACGCGGGCGCGTTCCCATTTGCCGGTGAAGAGCCCCTCGACGAGCCGTTCGGCATCGCGATTCGTGGCCGCAGCGTCTTCGTGGCCGAGGCCGGTACGGGATCGATCAGGATCTTCAGCCTGTACGGCACATCCCGCGGGCGGATCGTGTTGCCGGCTTCGGAAGACACGAGTGCCGTCCCCACTGCGATCGCGCTCACGGACGATGGTCGCATCGCAGTGGTCGATGCGGTTGCCAGGACCGTCTCGGTGTATCGCGCGAGGAAGAGCGAGGCGCCCGAGGTGCTTGCGGTACTCGGCGCGGGCGATCCCGGGAACGCTCCGGTGAGACCGGTGGGCATCGCATTCGCGGATGGCGAGTTCTTTGTGGTTGATGTCGATGAGCGGCTCGTGAAGGTCTTCGACGGGGATGGCGTGTTCGTGCGCGCGCTCGGAGAGCGTCTGGGGCATCCTATCGAGAATCCTGGAGGTATCGCGGCCATCGGCGACGAGGTGCTCGTGACCGATACCACCAGCGGCCGTGTGGCGGTCCTCGACGCGCGCGGGGGCGAGGAGGTCCGGGAGTTCCCGGACGTGTACATGGTGCCGAGGGTGGTCGCGTCCACAGGAGACGGCTTCGTATTGACAGACGTGCTTGGTCAGGCGGTGTATGTGACCGATGCCCGTGGCACGCGCACGCATGTCATCGACAGGAGCACGGTGCAGGGGGAGGCGCCGGGGCTTCCCGAGGGCGTTGCGTGGGCAACCGTCAAGAGCAGGGCGTATGTGGCCGACAATCTAACTGGACACGTGCGAGTATTCAATGTCCGGATGTGAGCATCATTGTTATACTTGGGTCGCGTGCGGGCACCGATCAGTGGGCGCCCGTAAGTCGGTGCGGTCGCGCTCCATGGTCACGGGGCGCCGGGGGATAGGTACATGCGGCTTGGCGATCAAGCGGGGACATCGATGACAAAGGGACGAGCCGCATACCTGGGTGTCCTGGTCATGCTTGCACTCGCGTTCGCGCTGTCTGCGGTGGATGCCGCGATTCTCACAGCAGGTGCAGCGGCCCTTGAGCCGCACGGCCCGTATGCTTCGACGAACAACTCATGTGCGGTCTGCCATGACGTGCACGGCTCCACCGTGGGGCGGAAGCTCCTCGGGCCCGACGGGGGTACCGCCGCAACAGAGACCGACGTGTGCTTCGCCTGTCACGGGACCGGAGGCTCGAGCGGCTGGGATGTTGAGACCGCGGGCGTGCAGAACTCCTTCGGGCTCACGCCGAGCAGCGGCCACAGCGTCGAGGAGGCTGCGGCAGATCCCGATCTCACCAACTACTGCTCGAGTTGTCATGGTCCCCACGGGGACCCTAACGACGGAGAGGATGATCTCCCGAAGCTGGAGATCAACGGATTCACGGTCGATCGTGCGACCGATCCCAACTCGTGGTGTGAGGCGTGCCACGACCCTGATCGGCCGGCCACCGAGAACTGGTCGGGCGAGACGGGGGATGCGTACTACGACCAGATCTTCACGAGCCGGGACGCGGACACGTACATCACGTTCGGCACGTTCCGCGGATGGGATGCCTACAAGAACACAAGCGCGCATGCGTCGATCGAGGCCAGCTCGTTTGAGAATCCGGTCAATGCAAGTGACACGGTCGTCCGGGCTAAAGGCGACTGTCTGTGGTGCCACTCCAGCCATCGCTCTGAGAACATCTACGACAACCTCGTGGGCGAATTCGGGCCGACCAGCTGGGCCGTGTGCGATGACTGCCACCTGACCCTGAATCCCGCGGGTGACTGGGGGACCGGGCATATCGTCTCGGACGCCGCGTCGCCACTGGATGGGCTGCCGCTGCCCTGCTACGAGTGCCACAACGCCCACGGATCAAAGAACGGCAACACGATGCTTGCCCAGGACTCACTGGGCCAACTGCTCAATCCGGACTCTGAAAGCACCACGTACACTGTGGAGACCCAGGCGCAGTTCTGCTACACGTGTCACCTGAGCTCGGACGGCTACGGCTGGAACAGCTGGACCGGAACAATGCAGACCTATGCTCAGCTTGTGACAGCGGCGGAGACGTCGGACATCACAACAGCGGTGGCAGGCATCGCGCGAGACGCCATGGTCGCGCTGCCCACGAGGATCAAGGCGCACGATTCGAGCGAGATGGACAAGCTCGGGTGCAGGTGTCACGGATCCGTGCATGCGCCGAATCCCAGGGGTGTGCCGGCCGGCGGGCAGTCATGCTACAACTGCCATCCGTACGAGGCGTCTATGGAGTACGACGGCGACGATCGCCAGCTCTCGTACCACCACGTGCTGGGCACGAGCACCGCCTCAGGTGACACCGCATTCGCTGCGGGCAGCTACCCAGACGCTGGCACACCGCTCGTCGATACGGAAGTCTACTGCCTGAGCTGCCATGTGGATCACGACAAGTTCTACGATGCAGACGGCAGCCCTGATGACCGCGGCGCGAACCTTCGGGAATCCATCGGAAGCGAGACGGCATCGGACTCCGACTTCAACACCACCTCGGGCGGAATATGTCTTGGCTGCCATAGTGTTGAGCGCAAGAAGGACACTGGTAACCAGAAATCGGCCGATGGC
>CAZOSR010000147.1:0-5209 GCA_964582445.1 uncultured Coriobacteriaceae bacterium
CTTGAGGAGCGGTCCGGGGACTGACGCTCGGGTATCATCGGAGGCGGCACAGTCCCTGCGTGTTCGGAGCCGCTCATGCCCGCGTACGACAACGCCGCCATCGCGAACGCTCTCGATGACTTCGGCGACTTGCTCGAGATCGCCGGTGAGGACCGCTACCGCTTCCTCAGCTACCACAAGGCGGCTCATGCCGTGCGTGCGTGGGATGAGGACATCATGACCACCGCGCTCGCCGACCGCCTCACCGAGATCCCCGGCATCGGCGCCAAGATCGCGGCGATCATCGCGTCGCTCCTCAAGACCGGCGAGTTCCCCGGCATGGACGAGGTCACCGCCCGCGTGCCCGCCTCGGTGGTGGAGCTCACGCGCATCCCCGGCCTCGGTCCCAAGAAGGCCAAGGTCCTCTTCGACGAGCTCGCCATCGCGTCGATCGACGACCTCGAGGAGGCGATCGCCGAGGGCCGTCTCGAGGGTCTGCCCGGCTTCGGCTCCAAGACCGTTGAGAACATCGCCGACGGCATCGAGCGCTACCGCTCATTCTCGGCGCGGATCCTGCTTGCCGATGCGCTGCCGCTTGCGGAGAAGCTCGTCGAGGAGCTCCGCGAGCTGCCGGGCGTTGCCGACGCCGCCTACGCCGGCAGCATCCGCCGCATGAAGGAGACCGTGGGCGACATCGACGTGCTCGTGGCGGCCGACGACGGCCCGGCCGTGATGGACGCGGTGCGCGAGCTGCCGATCGTGACCGACGTGATCGCCAGCGGCGACACCAAGACGAGCGTGATGACCACCTCGGGCCGGCAGGCCGACGTGCGCGTGGTGTCGCCGGCGTGTTGGGGCGCTGCGTTGCAGTACTTCACCGGCTCGGCGGAGCACAACGTGCACATGCGCGAGATCGCCAAAGGCCATGGCCTCAAGGTGAGCGAGTACGGCGTCTTCAGGGCCGACACCGATGAGCGGCTCGCGTGCGCCACCGAGGACGACGTGTACGCCGCGCTCGGCATGGTGACGATGCCGCCCGAGGTGCGCGAGAACACCGGCGAGATCGAGCTTTCGCTCGACGGCCGCGTGCCCGAGCTCATCACGCAGTCCGACATCCGCGGCGACCTGCACTCGCACACCATCGCCACCGACGGGCGCTCCACCCTCGAGCAGAACCGCGCGAAGGCCCGTGAGCTCGGCTACGAGTACCTCGGCTGCAGCGATCACGCGTACGAACTGCGGATGGTGGGCGGTCTCAGCATGGCCGAGATCGAGGCGCAGTGGCAGCGCATCGACGAGCTCAACGCGCTCGACGACGACGGCCCGGTGCTGCTGAAGTCGATCGAGCTCAACATCGACGATGAGGGCGGCGTTGACTACCCCGACGACTTCCTCGCGCGCTTCGACTACTGCATCGCCTCGCTCCACCACGGCTTCAGCCAGCCGCGCGAGCAGGCCACGATGCGGGTGCTTCGCGCCATGGAGAACCCGTACGTCGACATCATCGGCCACCTCACCGGGCGGCTGCTCGGCCGGCGCGACCCGTTCGACCTCGATATCGAAGCCATCATCTCCAGGGCTGCCGAGACCGGCACGATCCTCGAGCTCAACGCGCATCCCGAGCGGCTCGACCTGAACGACGTCCACCTGCGCATGGCGCGCAAGGCTGGCGTGCGCATCGCCATCGACACCGACGCGCACGAGGCGATGCAGTTCGGCCACATGCGCTGGGGCATCGCCACGGCCCGGCGCGGCTGGATCGCTCCGGCCGAGGTGCTGAACGCCCAGCCACTCGACACGCTGCGCGCGTGGCTCAAGCGCAACCGCGGCCGATGAGCACGTTCGATCTCGCCTCGGCCACCCCGCTTCCGGCGGCGTTCTTCGCGCGCCCTGCGGCCACCGTCGCGCGCGAGCTCCTCGGCTGCGTCCTCGCGAGCACCATCGGCGGAACCCTCACGGCGGGCGTGATCGTGGAGACCGAGGCGTATCTCGGCGCCGACGACGCGGGCTCGCACGCGGCCACCAAGGGCATCACGGCGCGCAATCGCGTGATGTACGGCCCGCCCGCGCACGCGTACGTGTACTTCACGTACGGCAACCACCACATGCTCAACCTCGTCGCCGAGCCCGAAGGCGTGGCCGGCGCGGTCCTCATCCGCGCGATCGAGCCGGTGACGGGCGCCGGGGTGATGTCAGCGCGCCGGGGCGGCCGGAGCGGTCGCGAGCTCACCAACGGTCCGGGCAAGCTTGCCGCGGCGCTCGGCGTGGACCTCTCGCACAACGGCACCCCGCTCGGCGAGCACCTCACCGTGTACGCGGGCGCTGCGGTGCCGGATGCCGATGTGGCAACGAGCGGCCGCATCGGGCTCAGCGCGGGACACGAGCTTCCGCTACGCTTCTATGTCAGAGACAACGCGTATGTTTCCAGAGTACGTCCGGGGCCAAAGCCGCCGAAGGCCGGCTCCGGCAGGCAGGAGAGGGAGACCACATGAAGCTTCGCGACATCTACACCACGGCTATCGAGGCCGGCATCGAGGCCGACGCGCGCACGCGCGCGGAGATCGACCACGTGCTCGCCGCGGCGAAGAAGGAGCTCGACGCGCTTCCTGACGACGAGAAGCGCTTCTTCGACACCGAGCGCCTCACCAACCCGTACGACGACACGCGCATCTGCGCCGGCGATCCCGACCTCGAAGTGCGCGGCCTCATCACGGGCATCGACATGGAGGTGGGGGAGGTCCTGCTCGCCGACCGTCTGCGCGAGCGCGGCGCGCCCATCGACCTCATCTTCGCGCACCACCCCGAGGGCCCCGGATACGCCAACCTGCACCGCGTCATGTACATGCAGGCCGACCTGTGGGCCGCGCGCGGCGTGGGCATCGGCGCGGCCGACGCGCTCATCGCGCCGCGTGCCGAGGAGATCCGCCGCCACATCATGCCGGTGAACCACTACCGCGCGATCGACGCCGCGCGGCTGCTCAACTTCGCATCGATGTCGTGCCACACGCCGGCCGACAACAACGTCAACCGCTTCGTGCAGCAGCTCATCGACGGCGAGGCGCCGCGCACGCTCGACGATCTCGTGAAGCTCCTGCACTCGGTCCCCGAGTACGCCGACGCCGCCACCAAAGGCTACGGCCCCATCCTGATCCAGGGCACCGGCTCGGCGCGCTGTGGCGTATGTCATGTGGACATGACCGGGGGCACTGAAGGCCCGAAGGAGGCGCTCGACAAGCTCGCCGCAGCCGGCGTGGGCACGCTCGTGGGGATGCACTACTCCGAGGAGCATCGCAAGCACGCCGAGAAGCTCAAGCTCAACCTCGTCATCGCAGGACACATCAGCTCCGACGCGATCGGCATGAACCTCGTGCTCGACCGCATCGAAAGCCAGGGTGTCGAGGTCATCTGCACGTCGGGGATGGTGCGCGTACGTCGCAGCTGAGCATCCCCGCGCGTGAGGAGAGGCCCCGACCAAGCGGTCGGGGCCTCTCTCGTGCAAGCGGTGCAGCGCCCTACGGCGCCGGAGTAGACGTCGGTTCCGGTGTAGGCTCGGGTTCCGGCTCAGGCTCCGGCTCCGGCTCCGGCTCCGGTTCAGGCGTTGGAGGCGGTGGCGGTGGCTTGTTCGGGTCCACACCCTTGGACACCACGATGGTGACGATCGTCCCCTCGGGGTCCACCTTCTCCCCGGGCGCCGGAGTCTGCGCCATCACAACGCCTGCCGGCACCATGTCGCTGAAGTCGGTCGTGACCGTGTACTCGAACTCGGTGTTCTCCATCGCGGCGACGGCCGTCGCCTGCAGCATGCCGAGAAGCTTCGGCACCTCCAGGTTGGGGATCTCCCACTCCTTCTTCCAGGTGTAGGGCGGGGCCGCAGCGGGAGTGAAGTCCAGCACGGGCTCGCCCTCCAGCGCCTTGGACATGAACGCTGCCCAGATAGGCGCGGGGAACGTGCCGCCGAATACCTTGCGACCGTGGACGTTCCGCATCGGCCGCTCGGGCGTGTAGCCCATCCACACAGCGGCACTCAGCTGAGGCGTGTATCCAACGAACCATGCATCGCGGTAGTCCTGCGTCGTTCCCGTCTTGCCCGCGGCCGGTCGGCCGATGCGGGCACGGGTGGCGGTTCCTCCGGAGATGACGCCTTTGAGGATCTGCGTGGTCGCGTACGCGATCGAGTGCGTGATGACCTGCTCGCCTTCAGGAACGGCTTCGTACAGCGTCTCACCCTGCGGGCCCACGATCTTGGTGATCGGCGTGTGAGCGTAGTGCCTGCCGTCGGCGGCGAGCGTACCGAACGCCGATGCCATCTCAAGCGGCGTCACTTCCTGGCTGCCGAGTGTGATCGACAAGACAGGGTCGAGATTGCTTGTGACACCCATTCGGTGGGCCGTTTCGACGACCTTCTCGGCACCCATCTCGGCGATCAGGCGCGCGAACACGGTGTTCACCGATCCCACCGTCGCCTGGCGCAGAGTGATGTATCCCCGGCCGCCACCGCCCTCGGCGTTTCCGACCTTCCAGGGCGTGCCGCCTGTGTCGATGACCGCCGGTGATGCCGAGTTGATGCGGCGCCGGTCAGGGTTCATGCCGGCTTCCAGCGCGGTGATCAGGGTGAACACCTTGAACGAGGACCCGGGCTGACGGCGCGCCTGTGTGGCGAAGTTGAACTTGTTGGTCGCCCAATCGCGGCCGCCGACCATGGCCTTGATGTATCCGGTGCGGGGGTCAACCGCTACGAGCGCGCAGTCGGGGTCCTCCGGCCGATCGAGGATGCCACGGACCGCGTCCTCGGCGTAGGTCTGCAGGCGCGTGTCGAGCGTGGTGTACACGGTGAGCCCGCCTTTGAACACCAGTTCCGTGCCGTACTGGTCCTGGAGGACCTTCTTCACATGGGCGACGAAGTACTGCGCGGCGTAGACGCCGTCCTCATCGAGTGTGGGCGAGCGCTTGAGCGCGAGGCCCTCTTCCTTGGCCGCCTCGTACTCCTCCGTGGTGATGTAGCCCTGCTCGTACATCTTCGAGAGGACCCACTGGCGCCGGGCGACCGCCGCGTCCGGATTGTCGTAGGGGTTGAGATGTGTCGGTGACTGCGGCAGGCCGGCTATAAGCGCCGCCTCGGCGATGGTGAGCTCACTCGCGTGCTTGTTGAAGAAGGTGAGCGCCGCCGACTCGGCGCCGTGCGCGCCTTCGCCGTAGTAGACGGTGTTGATGTACATGGACAGGATCTCGT
>CAZOSR010000148.1:0-5167 GCA_964582445.1 uncultured Coriobacteriaceae bacterium
TCAAGCGCGCGCGTGAGATGGCGCTGATCCCCTACGCCGTTCCTGTGGTTAGCGGGAAGGTCGATGGTAAGGGACGCAGGTAACCACCCTGCGGCTCCGGCCGGTGGACGCACAGCCCTTCTCGCGCTCGGCGTGATAGGGGGTGCGCTGCTTGTCGTTGCCGTACACCCGATGGTAGGCCTACCGATCGCAACGGGAGCGCTCGTGTCGCTGACGCTCCGGCATCGAGCAGTAGCAGCCTATGCTGCGGTGTTAGGCGGAAGTGTCGCTGCGACTGTCATGGCGTCACTATCGACGTACGTCGTCTTCGTGCCGCTGATGGGCGTTCCTGTTACCGCGCGTGTTCCGTACGTGTACGCGGGGTGGATCATCGCATCGCTGCTGGTCTCGGGTGTGTTGGCCCCGTGGCTGCTCCGGCGGCTCACGGCGCTGCAGACCACTGCGGTCATCGCACTCGTGTTGTCGGCCGTCGAGGTGCTCACACTCGTGCTGCTTGCATCGGGTGCGGGTATGGGCGTGTCGGAGTATGTGACGGCAGGCGCGGCCGAGATGGTCGCACTTGTGGGAATGGCCGAGGAGTACAGCGATCTGTTCGCGACAGGCTGGTCAGCCATGATCGTCGCGATGAACATGGTGACTGCACTGTTCGTCGTGGTTGTGGCCGGGGCGGCAGGCTCCCGTTTCGACGCGCGGGTCCGGCGGTTCCCGGCGCTCGCGGACGTCGATCTTGACCCGCGGATCGCGATACTGGCGATCGTGACCGTCGCACTACTGGCGGTCGGCCGTCTCACAGCTTCGAGCGTGCCGGTGATCGAGCAGTTGGGCATGAACCTGTTGGTGGTCGCACGAATGGTCTTCCTCCTGCAGGGCCTTGCCGTCTTCGCAGGACTGTACCGCCGCGCGAATGTGTCGCGGCCGGTGCGCGCGCTGGGATTCGCACTTCTCGGAGCGACCGAGATGATGATTCCCGCGGTCAGTCTCACCGGGCTGGCCGATATCTGGCTCAACCTTCGGCGGTTGCCGCGAGATGGTGCTTCACCGGAGGCCCCGTTGGGTCCATCCGGGACAGAGTGAATCGACGCAGTACTGAACCGCACCACTGCATATGGCCGTGGTGAGGAACGAGTAGGAGAAACGATGAAGGTCATCCTGTTGTCCGATGTGAAGGGCAGAGGTAAGGAAGGCGACGTGATCGAGGTCGCCCGTGGCTTTGCCACGAACTACTTGCTGCCCCGCAAGATGGCCATCCAGGCCACACCCGGGAACCTCAAGCAGCTTGAGGCCCGGGCGCACAACATCAAGAAGCGTGAAGAGACGAAGCGGGCCGAGGCCGAGGCGCACGCAGCGCAGGTCAACGGCGCGTCCATCGTGATCGAGATGAAGGCCGGAGAAGGCGGGAAGCTCTACGGCTCCGTCACCGGTGGCATGGTCGCCGATGCGCTCGCCGAGCAGATCGGTGTCGATGTCGATCGCAAGAAGCTCGATCTGCACGGACATATCAAGACCGTCGGCGAGCATGTGATCGACGTGCGTCTGTACGATGATGTCACGGCGCAGATCAAGCTCAACGTTGTACCGATCGGTGGCGTGCTGGTCACCGAAGCGGTCGCTGAGGCTCCCGTGGTGCCGGCTGCCGAGACGGAAGTCGATGCCGAGCCCGAAGCCGAGGCCGTCGAGCAGGCTGACGACGCCGAGGCTGAGACCGAGATGGACGACTCCGCAGAGGAATAGGTACACGAGGCCGGGCACGAGTGGCGCCGCCCGGCGGCGCCACACACGCCCTCTATAAGGAGCAACAGATGGCCGACGATGGCATGCAGGCGCTGCGTGAGCGGGTTCCACCGCACAACAACGAAGCCGAGCAGTCGGTGCTCGGCTCGATGTTCCTCTCCGTGGATGCGGTTGAGAACTGTCTGGCGATCGTCGAGGCGGAGGACTTCTACCGCCCGCAGCACCAGCGCATCTTCGCGGCCATCCGCGATCTGCACCAGCGAGGCGAGGCGGTAGATCAGATCACCGTAGCGGCTCGGCTGGAATCCAACGGTGATCTCGACGCTGCAGGCGGCAAGCCCTACCTGCTGGACATCGCCGGCTATGTGCCTTCGGCCGCCAACGCCGAGCACTACGCCCGCATCGTGAAGCGCACGTCCCTCCTGCGCCAGCTGATAACCGCGGGCACAGCGATTCAAGTGATGTCGTACGAGAACCCGGATGACATCGATCAGGTGGTAGAGCGCGCCGAGAAGGCGGTCTTCGACGTCACCAACAAGCGCGTGTCCTCGCGCTTCCAGGCGCTCGACGAGCTGATGAAGGCCGGCTTCGAAGAGATCGAGCATCTGTACGACCACAAGTCGCACATCACCGGCGTTCCAACCGGATTCCCGGACCTGGACAAGATACTTGCCGGTATGCACCGTGGGGATCTCATCATCCTTGCTGCTCGCCCATCGGTCGGGAAGACCGCCCTCGCGCTCAACATCGCCGTCAATGCGGCCAAGTCCGGTGCCTCGACAGCCGTGTTCAGCCTGGAGATGTCCGCACCACAGCTTGTGCAACGTATCCTGTGCGCCGAAGCGCGTGTCGATTCCCAGAAGCTGCGGACAGGCTATCTCGCCGATGAGGACTGGCCGCTGCTCATGCAGGCCATGGGTCGACTCGGCTCGATCCCGCTATGGGTCGATGACACGCCGTCCATCTCCATTCTCGAGGTCCGCGCCAAGGCGCGCCGGCTGCTCCGCGACAAGGAGCCGCGTCTCATCGTGGTCGACTACCTGCAGCTCATGCAGCCACACGGGCGCCGCTCCGAGAACCGGCAGGTGGAGATCGCGGAGATATCGCGAGGGCTCAAGATCCTGGCTAAGGAGCTGGACTGCCCCATCGTCGCGCTGTCACAGCTGTCACGAGCCGTCGAGCAGCGCCAATCCAAGCGTCCCCAGCTGTCGGATCTTCGGGAGTCCGGAGCCATCGAGCAGGACGCCGACGTGGTCATGTTCATCGACCGCAACACCGACCCCACATCCGAGCCGGAGACCGGACGCCCCGGCAAGGGTGAGGCGGAGATCATCGTCGCCAAACACCGCAACGGTCCGGTCGACAGCTGCCGGCTTGCGTATCTCGAGCGCATCACCCGATTCATGCCACTTGCACGGACACCGTAGCTGACGGCAGGGGAGCGTGCCATGAGCGCAGAGCGCTACGACGCGATCATCGTGGGGGCAGGCCCCGCAGGCGTGTTTGCGGCTCTGGAGTTGGTGCGGCTGAAGCCCGAACTGCGGGTTCTCGTTCTCGAGCGAGGCAAGCCGATCGCACGGCGGTCGTGCCCGGCGCGTCAGCGCGCATGCGTCGGCTGTCCGACGTGCGCGATCATGACGGGATGGGGCGGAGCAGGCGCGTTCTCTGACGGCAAGCTCACGCTCTCCACGGACGTGGGCGGCTGGCTGGGTGACTACGTGGGCGACGAGCAGCTCTCGGTGCTCGTCGAGGACAGTGATCGGGTGTGGCTGCGCTTCGGCGCTACCGAGGAAGTCCACGGCCCCGACGCCGATACTGCCGCCCGGCTCATACATGACGCCACGCTTGCTGGCATGCGTCTGATTCCGATGCGGATCCGTCACATCGGGAGCGATCGGTCGCCAGCAGTGCTGCAGGCCATGTACGACCACCTCGTCGAGATCGGCGTGGAGGTCCGGACGGAGACCGAGGTCGCACAGATCCTCGAGCGCAACGGCTCGGTTCGGGGCGTGGAGCTCGTCGACAGCTCGGTCGTAGAGGCGCCAGCGGTCATCGTAGCGCCAGGGCGCGATGGAGCCGACTGGCTTGCCGCCCAGGCGCAGAGGCTCGGCATCGGCCTGGTGAACAACGCGGTGGACATCGGTGTGCGGGTGGAGGTTCCGGCGCCGGTCATGGAGCCGCTCACAGAGCCGCTCTACGAGGCCAAGCTGATCCAGTATTCGAGGCGGTTCGGCGATCAGGTGCGGACGTTCTGCATGAATCCGTACGGCGCGGTCACGACCGAGAGCTATGGCGACATCGTGACGGTGAACGGCCACTCGTACGCGGAGCAGCGCACGGGCAACACCAACTTTGCTGTTCTCGTGAGCCAGAGCTTCACTGAGCCGTTCCACGAGCCGATCACCTACGGGACTTCGATCGCACGTCTTGCCAACCTGCTTGGCGAAGGCATTCTCGTGCAGCGCCTCGGTGATCTGCGCGCCGGGCGGCGCTCCACTCACAAGCGCATAGCCGAGTCCGTGGTCGAGCCCACCCTCCAGGGCGCCACACCAGGCGACCTATCCTTCGTCCTGCCGTACCGGCACCTGGTAGACATCATCGAGTTCATCGATTCGCTTGAGTCGCTGGTTCCTGGAGTGGCGGCGGACGGTACGCTTCTCTACGGCATCGAGGTGAAGTTCTACTCCTCGCGTGTGCAGGTGGGAGCGGATCTCCAGACCCGGGTCGGCGGCCTCTACGCGATCGGCGATGGTGCCGGTATCACTCGCGGGCTCATTCAGTCCGGGGCCAGTGGTCTCGTTGCAGCACGAGCGGTGGCAGACGGGCTCTGACGTCTACGCATCACTCCCCATCGAGGCTGCCCCCGCTTGACAGGCATCGCCCTCCGGTACGAGAATACCCCCCTGGGTATAGTGTCGATGACCGGAGGTCTCACGCCCATGACGAACGCAACCGCTCCGCTTCACCCGGTCATCCGGGCGCTCGCTTCGCTGTCTAAGAAGCTTGTGATACTGATTCCGGTGGCGATGCTGGCCGGACTCGCGGTCGGGCTTGCCTTTGACGCGAGTTCGCTCCAGGCGCTCGTGCTTCCGATGACGATGCTGATGGTCTACCCGATGCTCGTGAACTTCCGTGTGCGGGAAGCGTTCGATCTCACCGACGGCAAGGCCATCGGCCTCGCTATGCTCCTGGACTTCGTCGTGTTGCCGCTCATCGCGTGGGGCCTGGCCATCGTCTTCTTCTCGGGAGAGCCGGGTCTGTTCGTGGGAATGGTCCTCGCTGGCCTGTTCCCGACGAGCGGCATGACGATCAGCTGGACCGGTTTCGCCTCTGGTAACGTGACCGCAGCCGTCAAGATGACCGTGATCGGCCTTATCGCAGCATCGCTCCTGGCGCCCCTCTATCTGCTGGTCCTTGCGGGGGCCGTGGTGGAGGT
>CAZOSR010000149.1:0-430 GCA_964582445.1 uncultured Coriobacteriaceae bacterium
GCGACGTCGTGAGTTTGTCGAACGCATCCGCTGTCGACTTATCGAAAGTCGGCGCCTCATCCACCTTGTCGGCCGACAACCGAACCTCATCGCTGATGCGGATCAGCCGCTGAGCCTCATCGAAGATCTCGCGGTAGAGCTCCGGCTCCTCGTCGCGCTGAACGTAGATGCCCATCTCGTTGTTGTTGACCTGACTGAACTCATACAGATTCATCGATGTGACGATGGCGCCCCACTCGTTCAGATAGCACTTGGCGTGGAGGTTGTCGCAGAAGCTGGTTCGCACATACTCGAGTGTCTTAAGCCAGTTGATCTCGGCTGGCGCGAGTTCACTCTTGCCGTAGACGATCCTCACATCCACCTTGAGCCGATCGAGATCCTGAAGGAGCTCCTTGATCCGCTCATTGAACCGCAGGAACGGACTGATGAT
>CAZOSR010000149.1:440-2128 GCA_964582445.1 uncultured Coriobacteriaceae bacterium
CTCAAGGTAGTAGTTGGTGGCGCTCGTGTTGAGGAACCGTGCCATCACTCCCCCGTTCTTCAGTCGGCAGCAGCGTTGCCCCACAGCATAGCAGTCATAAATGGACTAGCAGCTCAGATAGCAAGTCTTGGGCTGGATGGCCCGAGCGTGTCTCGCTAACCTCGCACCTTCTCCTTGTACGTGCACGAGTGGCCGTTCCTCCCGTAGTTGCTGCACCCGATGAATCGGCCCCAGCGCCCCCTGCGCTCCACAAGGTCGCCACCGCACTTCGGACAGATGCGCACGCGCATGCCGCATTCTGGGTTCATACAGAATCGCGCGCGGTAGTCTCGTCGCATCAGCCCACCGCACTTCGGGCAGACCGACTCCCGGTAGTCGCAGTACGGGTAGTGACTACACCCCACGAAGCGTCCGTACTCGCCCGTCTTCACCACCAGCCTGCCCGCCTTGCAGCGCGGGCACTCAGGCGGGACTGCTATGGCCACACCCACAGCTGTGCACTCACTCGCATCCACCCGGTACCGATCCTCGGCATTCAGCAACTCCGTCACGAAACTCGAGGGCCGCGTGGGATCGTAGACCACGTAGGTCCGATGACGCGCCCTCGTAAGTGCAACGTAGAACAACCGGCGCTCCTCGGCGAATCGGAACGACTCGGCATGCGGCAAGAGGAACTCGAGCGCAGGCTCAGCGGGGTGCTCACTGGGGAACCCGTAGCGCCCCTGTGACACGTCAAGGACTACCACGTAGTCGGCCTCTTTGCCCTTGGAGCCGTGGGCTGTCATGAACCGCACGTCCAGGCAGGGGTACAGCCGACGCGCACGGCTCCGGCACTCCGCCTTGTCAGCGTCGGAGAGGGTGAACGTGAAACGGCTGAGCACAAGCACTGTGGAGCGATTCTGCGATGTACCGCTGGCACGTAGGCTGATCGCCCCGAGCGCGGCATCAAGCCCCGCTCGCGTGCTTGGCGCGGCAACCAAGGAGACCGCGGCCTCATCCTGCGTGTGCAACGACGACAGCTCCTTGCGCACCTGCACCGGATTCTTCAGCACGAACTTGGAGGCTACCTCACCCAGCTTGTCATTGAAGCGGAATGTGAGGTCGAGCGCTGTCACCGCAGTAGAGCCGAAGATCTCGGAGAAGCGCGTCGTGTAGCGCAGATCGCTCCCGGTGAAGCGGTAGATCGACTGCCAGTCGTCCCCCACCGCAAAGAGCATTGCCTCGGGCCGCTGGCGCAGGAGCGCCTGCACTAGCTTGGCGCGCATGGGGCTGATGTCCTGGAACTCGTCGACCATGATGTGCGTGTAGGGCGACTGGTAGCGGCCGCTTTCAACGTGCTCGGTCGCGCGCGAGATCATGTCGGCGAAGTCGATCTCGCCCCGCTCGGCAAGCATCGCCTCGTAGGTGAGATAGACGGGTGCGGTGAGGTCGAGCAACAGATTGATGTGCGACCCATCGAGACTGGCCGCCGCCTTCTGCCGCAACTCCGGGAAGCTCAGGCCCGACTCCTTCATCAGCTTGATGAAGTCGCCCACGAGCCTCGCGAACTCAGTGACCTGCGAGGTCTCGCGGAGCTGCACGAGCAGCTCTTCGGCAGACTGCGGCTGAAACTCCACGCCTGCGGCGCGCAAGGCGGCTTCGATGGTGCTCTCGAGCAGGTCCTCACGCTTGAGGTAGGAGTAGGTCTC
>CAZOSR010000149.1:2138-3165 GCA_964582445.1 uncultured Coriobacteriaceae bacterium
CGGAGGCATGCCGTTGCGGTCGAGCCCGAAGTGCTCGATGTAGATGCCGTGATCAGGCAAGTAGAAGTCGGGGTGGTATTGCCGGTAGTCGGGCCCTGCAGTGTCCACCTCGTAAGGGTACTCGTACGCGTAGCGGATGCCCTGGCTCGCCAGGTAGTTGGCGATGAAGACCTCCTCGAAGCTCTTCACCACCTCACCCTTGAGGGTGCGGAGTTCGTTGGTGCGGACGTACTCGAGGTACTCGGCTTCACTGGTGAAGTCGAACCAGTTGCGATACGGGAACCGCTCGGTCCCGCAGTAGCGGATCAGGCGCTGCCGGTACTCGTCCTCCTCGCACTGGGAAGCGATCGTCTCATCGATGAACTGCGTGAAGCGAAGGCCGTCTTCCGCCATCACCGTGAGGTCCGGGCGCTTGCCTTCGGCCTTCCCGATGATCTCGAGGCCGAGTGCGTGGAACGTCTTGATAGTGGGCGTGCCCCCGGTGATCCAATCGGCGAGTCGCGAGTCCTGCCGTTCCTGCATCTCCTCCGCGGCCTTGCGACCGTACGCCAGCATGAGGATCTCATCGGGCTTCGCGCGACCCGACGCGATGAGATAGCCAGCGCGTCCGATCATCACGCTCGTCTTGCCGGTGCCCGCGCCCGCGAGGACGAGGTTGTTATCCTCGGCAATCACGCACGCGCGACGCTGCGCTGCGGTGAGCGGCTTGCTCTCGATGCTGTCGAAGAACTCAGTGTAGGCGGCGAGCTCGCGCTCTATGAAGGTGGTGTTGAGTATGGCAAGCCACCCATCGAGTCCGCTCTCGGAGTCCGAGAGCAGCGTCAAGCGGCCGATCTTCACCTTCTGCGACGCTGGAGCGTACTCGCGCCAGAGAGCGTCGGCTCGTATCGCCAACGCCGACTGGATCTTGCGCCAGCGCAAGCTGCTTGCCGAAAACGTCCCCGGCGGGCAGCGCCTGGGGTGCAAGGGGCTCCAGCCCGCCCACCAGGTCACCCCCGACAGCGGTGGGATGCTGATGCAGTTCTAC
>CAZOSR010000149.1:3175-5165 GCA_964582445.1 uncultured Coriobacteriaceae bacterium
GCCAACGCCGACTGGATCTCATCGAACAGAGGTCGCGCCTGGGAGTGGCGAATGTACTGCCTGGCGGCAGAGAGTACATCAGTGCGCGCAACGAGGTCGTCGAGAATGGACTCAAGGTACGCGTAGCGGCTGGCTGCGTTCTCAGCCACCGCTGAGTTGGCAGCCCGCACGAGCTCGCCGACGCGACTCTTTGGCAGCCCACGTATCGCACGCTCTCCGCGGGCAGTCGGAATCCGGACGGTAGACCAAATCGGACCATCCTCGCGCGCAAGCATGCCGCTTAACTCGCTGAGGGAGAATGACTCCGCGTCGTCCCGGCCCGAGATGCTCACGCCACCGTCGTGCAGCTCGGCAGAGCCGGGGCCATAGAAGATGCGCGAGGCCATACCCCGTGAAATGCCGTAAGGGGTCATCACGTTCTGACGATTACCTCATCCGACCCCATATGGTGAAGCGCCATGACCGCCGCCATCCGAAGTAGGAGTTACGTACAGTACCCTACTGTAATCGGACAGCTCGCCCGATCGCTGAAGGTGGACTTACTCCCCCACCCGCTCCTCGCACCACGCCGCATCAGCCGCGAGTCGCTCGCGCGCCTCGGCCAGCTGCTCGGCCACGCGCACCGGCGCCGTCCCGCCAGTGCTCTCCCGGCGCGCCACCACGGCCGCGATCTCCACCGCGCCGAGCGCGTCGTCCCCAAACGCGGGCGACGCCGCCTGCAGCTCCTCCAGCGTGAGCTCCTGGAGCGTCGTGCCCGCGCGCTCGCACACGAGCACCAGCCCGCCCACGATCTCGTGCGCCTCGCGGAAGGGCACGCCGTGCGCGGCGAGGTAGTCGGCCAGATCGGTGGCGGCCATGAAGCCGCCGCAGGCGCCCTCGGCCATGCGCGGTTCGTTCACGCGCATGGTGGCGATCATGCCCGCCATCGCCTCGAGCGAGTCGGCGTACGTGTCGATCGCGTCGAACGCCGGCTCCTTGTCCTCCTGCATGTCCTTGTTGTACGCGAGCGGCAGCCCCTTGAGCGTCACCAAGAGCGCCGTGAGGTCGCCCACCGCGCGACCGGTCTTGCCGCGCACCAGCTCGGCGAAGTCGGGGTTCTTCTTCTGCGGCATGATGCTCGAGCCCGTGGACCACGCATCCGCAAGCGTCACGAAGCCGAACTCCTCGGTGGACCACAGGATGAGCTCCTCGGCCAGCCGCGAGAGGTGCACCATGCCGAGCGTGCACGCGTACGTGAGGTCCGCGAGGAAGTCGCGGTCGGAGACGGCGTCGAGCGAGTTGGCGGTCACCGCCGCGAAGCCGAGCTCGGCAGCCACGGCGTCGCGATCGATCGGAAACGTGGTGCCCGCAAGCGCCGCGCTCCCGAGCGGGAGCACGTCGGCGGCCTTGTACGCGCGCTTCACGCGCTTGGCGTCGCGCGTGAGCATCTGCGCGTACGCGAGCAGGTGGTGCGCAAAGAGCACCGGCTGCGCCTTCTGCAGGTGCGTGTAGCCCGGCATCACGGCATCCGGGTGCGCGGCCGCGCACTCGATGAGCGCGCCGCGGAGCTCGCTGATCGCCGCATGCAGCCGGAGCGCCTCGCGCTTGGCGTGCAGCCGCGTATCGGTGGCCACCTGGTCGTTCCGCGACCGCGCCGTGTGCAGGCGCTTGCCCGCATCTCCGATGCGACGCGTGAGCTCGCCCTCGATCGCCATGTGCACGTCTTCGTCGGCGGCGTCCCAGATGAAGGCGTCTGCCTCGATGTCCTTGAGGATCTCGATAAGCCCGCCCTCGATGGCCTCAGCGTCCTCTGGCGTGATGATGCCCTGCTTCGCGAGCATCCGCGCGTGCGCGATGGAGCCCGCGATGTCCTCGGCATACAACCGCTTGTCCACGCCGAGCGAGGCGCCGAAGCGCTGCTGGAACTCGCCCGGCGTCTCGGAGAACCGGCCGCTCCAGGGGGTCTTCGGCGCCTCGGACATCCCTATACCTCGCCTTCCTTGCCCATCTT
>CAZOSR010000150.1:0-5124 GCA_964582445.1 uncultured Coriobacteriaceae bacterium
GGCTCCGGGTCTCGCTGAGATAGAGTCGCTCGGGGTAGTGCCTTCGGAGCAGGGTAGAGGTCTCGGGCGGACGCTGCTGCGCAGCGCCCTGCGGGCAGCCGCTGAGGCTGGAGCGACCCGCGTGCGGCTCACAACCATGCCCGTGGATGAGCCGATGCTCGGTCTGTTCATGGATGCCGGATTCCAGGTAGTTCAGACACGGGACTGCTGGGAGTTCGATCGGACACGATAGGGCGGTCGCCTGCCGCTGCAGACTACTGCGTCACCGTCCTCCGCTATACTCGGCCAGGAGGCCTGCACGCCAATCGACCACATGCACGGGGTGCTCGCTCCGTCAATCATCGGAGGTCCAAATGCTTGATGGCCGATATCTCCGCGACAATCTCGATGCGATCCGTGCCGCCATGGGCACACGCGCGGCTGGGTGGGACTTCGATCGCTTCGTGGCGCTCGATGACGAGCGTCGACGGCTTATCGGTGAGGTCGAGGCACGTCAGGCTCAACGCAATGATGCTTCCAGGCACATCGGCGAGCTGATGAAGGCCGGGAAGCGTGATGAGGCCGAGATCGCCAAAGAGCAGGTACGCACGATCAATGAGGAGATCGCTGCACTTGACGCGCGGCGCACTGAGGCCGACGGCGGACTGCGTGAGATGCTGCTCACGATTCCCAACATCCCGGACGACAGCGTGCCGGTGGGAGCCGACGAGAATGACAACGTCGAGATCCGCCGCTGGGGCACGCCCCCGGCATTCGATTTCGAGCCGGCCGCGCACTGGGACCTCGGACCCGCTCTTGGGGCGATCGACTTCGAACGCGGTGTGAAGCTCGCCAAGAGCCGCTTCGTGGTGCTCGGCCGCGATGGAGCCCGCCTTAATCGGGCGCTCATCAACTTCATGCTCGATACGCACGGATCACGCGGCTATCGGGAGTGGTCGGTCCCGGCTATGGCCAACAGCGACACCCTGCTCGGCACAGGTCAGCTTCCCAAGTTCGCTGACGATCTCTTCCGCACGGAGGAGGGCCTGTATCTGATTCCCACCGCCGAGGTCCAGCTCACCAATCTGCATCGAGATGAGGTGCTGGATGCGGATGACCTTCCGCTGCAGTACGTGGCGTACACGCCGTGCTTCCGCGAAGAGGCGGGTGCTGCAGGGCGCGACACGCGCGGCATGATCCGCGTGCATCAGTTCGACAAGGTGGAACTGGTGAAGTTCGCCAGGCCCGAGGAGAGCATGGATGCGCTCGAGGGCATGGTGACCGATGCGGAGTACATACTGCAGCAGCTTGGTCTCGCACATCGGACGATCGTGCTGTGCACGGGCGACATGGGTTTCGGCGCCGCCAAGACCTACGACATCGAGGTGTGGTTGCCGAGTTACAACGGCTACAAGGAGATATCCTCCTGCTCCAACTGCCGGGACTTTCAGGCGCGGAGAGCGGGCATCAAGTACCGCTCACCCGGTGAGTTCAAGGGCTCCCGGTTGGTGCACACTCTCAATGGAAGCGGGCTCGCGGTCGGGCGCACGCTGGTGGCGGTCCTGGAGAACTACCAGCTCGCAGACGGCAGTGTTGTGGTACCGGACGTTCTCCGGCCCTACATGGGCGGCCAGGAGATCATCAGCGGGGCCGGGCGATGAACCGTCTCGCGACCATCGTCGCCATCGCCCTGACGTCCCTGGCGCTGCTTGCTGGCTGTGACGGAGCGCCCGAGCCAGCGGCCGACGCCACTGCCACACCCGCGGCGACCTCTGCGGCCACCCGGCCGCTGGAGGGTTACGATGCGATGCCTGCAGAGGATAGCGGGGAAGCGAAGGCCGCCGCCTCCGCCGTACGCGAGCTCGACACCTTGTCGGAGATCTCCGAAGAGCAGCGGGCAGCCCTCAAAGCCGATCAGCGGTTGATCGCCTATCTGGTACGGGCCGAGATGGACGGGCAGGTCGCACTCTTCGAGGTTCGCGCGGAGGGTCTGGCGCACAACATCTACAGTTACCCGCGCGCGTTCGATAGCGGGTCGATCATCTGGATGCCTGCGGCGAATGCTCCTGCGGGAGGGCGTGAAGCGGCAAGCGAAGGGGAGAGACGTGCAGTCGCCGCCGTCGACGAGATGCTGCTGGATGCCTTTCCCGAGGGTGGATTCACGGTTGAGCCAGGTGGCTACCGGTTCGCCTTCCTGGCGCAGGGCATCGAGCCGGTGCATGTCGAGATCGCCGCAGACGGCGCAGCGGTCATCTCCGTCAGCAGGTGATTCCGCCCAGGGTGCGTGCAGCTGCTCTGCTTGAGAGCGTGTCAGCAGAGACGCCGTTGCCCCGCGCGATCTCGGCGAGCGTGAGCGACTTCATGTGATCGATCACGACGGTGTCGAGGGAGACCCACATCGTGTGCACGCCGCAGTGTGACGAGCGCTTGCACGACAGTGGATCGCGCACGCAGGTCGAGAGCGAGAACTCCGGCTCGCACGCGTAGACGATCTCATCCATGGTGATCTCATCGGCCGGTCGCGCCAGTGCAAGCAACTGATTGCGGAACCCGGAGGCGCTCACCAACTCGGATTCCACGAGGAATGCGGCGATGGTCATACCGAAACTCTCGGGAACGTCAGCGATCTCGCAGACATCCCTGGTGGAAAGCGTCACACCGGGCGGCAGCTGTGCGAGTTCGTACATGATGCGGACGGCATAGTCCGTCCGGCGCGTAATCGACATCCAACCCCCCTACCGTCTTGCCTCGGGGCCCGCCATGCACCCGTGACATCGATGCATCATAGCAGGGGATTCGTACGCGGAATACCGTTACCTGCTAACGAATCCGCGCCGCCAGCCGAACGGCTGGAATAGCAGTGTGAGCGGCGTCACACTTTGGAAAGCAGCTCTGCAGCCACCGCGATCGCCTGTTCTACCGTGCCGACAGTGACCAGTCGCCCCTTGCCAGATGAGTTCAGCACGGTTCCTGGATCCCAGCCGAGAGCGATTACCGGGCGGCCGCTCTTCAGGGCAAGGGCCACCTCGGAGACGGTTCCCGCTCCGCCGGGCAACGCGATGACCACATCGCTCGAGAGCACGTTGATGATGTTGCGCCCGTCCCCCATTCCGGTCCGGATCATCACATCCAGATGAGAACTCGCCTCGACCCCATCAGCACTCCTCACGACACCGATCACCAGACCTCCTGCATCGTGTGCGCCGGCGGAGGCTGCATCCATCACCCCGCTGGCGCTGCCTCCGGTGAGCAGTGCCCAGCGGCGACTGGCGACGGCGACGCCGAGTTCGTAGGCGGTGCTGCGGGCGGTCTCATCGAGCGGATGCCCCGAACCCATCACACCGATGATCGTGCGCACGGCGCTCGTCCCCCTCTTCACTTTGCGATCTCGGCGAAGTGGGCCTGGTAGCGGCCACCCTCGGACTCCGCGAAGGTCTCGTAGGGCGGGATCTCGTACACGCGCAGGCGGTTGTCGAGGAAGTCGCTGAAGATGAGCAGCTTCCCGTCGTCACTGACATCGAGCGCAGTAGGCTGGTTGCCCGCGATGAGGGCATCGAGCGGTTCACCGGTGAGCGCATCGAACACGAGAATGGACCCCCACTCGGGGCCGGGAAGGTAGTAACTCGTAGCGTTGTTCTCGCCCCGGCAGCTCACGAAGAGCATCTTGCCGTCGGGCGTGAGATCGATGGTGTTCGGCTTCTCGTCCACGTCGAGGAACTTCATCGTCTGACCGGTCTTCATGTCATGCAACCAGATGACGTCTCTGCTCATGTCCGAGATGTACATGCGGCCCGTCGTCTCATCGGCCACGATGTGCCGCAACGCTCCGCCGTCCGCGAACAGCGTTGTGACCTCGCCGGACGCCAGGTCGATGCGCTCGAGGTCACCCGAGTCGAAGCCAGCAACGTAGAGCGACGTACCGTCGTCAGTGGCGTACATGCCGCGCGGAGTGTTGGATACGGGGATCCTGTCTACAAGCGCACCTGTCTCCAGATCGATGATCGAGACGTCGTCCCCTGACCAGTTGGACGCGTAGAGGGTCTTCTCATCGGGGCTGAGCTCGACCCACTTGGTCCACGCGCTTCCGGTCTCGAACTCGCGCAGTACCTGTCGTGTCTTCACGTCTATCTCGAAGCACTTGGCGGTCTCCATCTGGCTCGTGTACGCGAGCGTTCCCGCCCTGTTGAAGATGACTTCCACGGCGCCGTGTTCGCCGATGTCCACCCCTCCAAGGAGTTGGCCGCTGCGTGGGTCGAAGATCTGGATGGACGGCGGGCCGTTGAGGATGCTCGTCCACGCCTCGCTGCCATCGTGGGTGACGGAGACCCCCTTGGGTGCTCCGAGCGTGGTGATGAGGCCGAGGCCGTGAAGTACTTGCCCTTCAGGGTCGAGGTAGTACTCGAGGGTGGCCGAGGCGTCCACACTCAGCTCACGGCTGAAGGTGTTGTAGCCGGGCGACGTGATGGTGAGCGTGTAGGTGCCGCTCGGTATCTCGGTGCTTGCGGGGCTCACCCCCTCCCAGGCGGGAGCCTCTCCCCGTGAGAGCTGGACTGCTGCTCCCTCGGGGTGCGTGACGATCGTCAGCTGCTGCGGAAGAGGGCCGAGGCTGTACTCAAGCGAGGTGCGCCGTCCCCGCTTGAGCGTGACTTCGGTGATCACCGGGTCGTACCCGGTGCGCTCGACCACAAGCGGGTAGACGCCGTGCTCGAGGTCGTCTATCTCGAGTGTACCTGTGGCGGCGATCGAGCCGTTGAAGAGGATCATCGCGTCGTCCGGGGCGACGACGACCCGCACGCTGGAGGGTCTGGTGTAGAGGAAGACGCCGAGTGCAGCTGCGGCAAGGGCAGCTATCACGGCTACGGCGATCGTGCGTCTGCCACGGACCGAGAGAGGACGTCTGTGGCCACGGCCACCACGCTGGGTATGCGACCGGCGGCGGAGATACTGCTCCTTGCCACGGTTCGGTCGTGCAACACTGCCGGCTCCACGATCCGCGATCCTGCGCGCAGGTTCGATCGTGCCGTAGCGCCCATGAAAGGTCTTCTTGGGGCCGCGCTTCCGGCTCCGGTAGGCTTCCATCGTCACGCTCCATCGGCGCCTGAGTGGCGCACACAAAGGGCGGCCCCTGGAAGGCCGCCCTTCGAC
>CAZOSR010000151.1:0-5120 GCA_964582445.1 uncultured Coriobacteriaceae bacterium
CGGGACAGAGTAGCGTGTCGGTGACAGTTTCCCTTCCCTAACATGCGGTGTCACGGGGAATCCGTCCCACCGCGGTTGCGGCTCATCGGTGACCGGCATCCCGATGCTCGGCGATCCGCCGTGTTCAGCCGCCTGAGGACTCAGGGGTAAAACGGGAAGGAATCAGGGCAGCCTCGACCCGAAGGTCGGGGCTGTTCCCGTTCTAGACGAACCTCATCGCAGCCGTGCAGACGCTCATGCCCACGCAGGCGCCCGTGAGACTGCAGCGTGTGCTCAGACCTGGACTGCGGTGATGCCCCAGCCCGTGCCGGTGTGCGCGGAGATGACTGCGCCTGCTTCTATCACGCGCAGCTCTCGCACGTTGAAGCGTGCACGGATCGTGTCCTCAAGCCATGCGGCCTTGTCGGGTGACAGCGCATGCTGCACCGCGAAGTCCGCAGGCAGGTGTTCGTCGATCTTGCTCGCAACCCAGTCCACACTGGACTGCATCCCTGCGATCGCCCCGCGTGCGCGGCCGACCGGCTCGAACGAACCGTCCTCTGCCACCGTGAGCATGACACGCATCTTGAGAAGCCCGCCGACGATCGCCGCCACCTTGCCGATCCGCCCGCCCTTGGCAAGGTTCTCCACGCTGTCCAGGCCGACGATCATGTGGACCTTCGAGCGCAGCTCGGCGAAGCGATCCTTGATCTGCTCCACCGTGGCACCGGTCGCTGCGGCCTTCGCGGCTTCCACCACCTGGTATCCCTCGCCCCATGAGAGGTTGAGCGTGTCAAGGACATGGACCCGCCCGCCTATCGCATCGGCGGCTTCCGATGCGGATTCGAACGTGCCCGACAGGCGGTTTGAGATGGTGATGCAGACGACCTCCGAGTAGTGCTCCAGGCGCTCCCTGAACGTCTCCAGGAACGCCCCGACCGACGGCTGTGAAGTCTTCGGGAGCTCCGGCGCGGCGTTCATGCGCCTGAAGAACTCCTCCAGCGAGATCGAACCGTCCGCGAACGTCGTCCCCTCAATGGTGACGCTCAGCGGCACGATCGCGATGTCGAGCTCCTCGGCGAGCTCGCGCGGGATGTCCGATGTCGAATCAGTCACGATGCAGATACCCTGGCGCTCACTCATCGTGTCACTCCCCTTCCTGGGCCCGTACCATACCCTCGCCGAGCGATCTGCCACCGATCACGTGCACGTGCAGGTGGTGGACCGTCTGGCCGGCGTCATCACCGGTATTGATGATCACCCGATAGCCGCTCGACGCCACACCTTTGGCCTCAGCGACTCGGGGAACCGCACGGAGCAAAGCCAACAACAGCTCGTCCGGAACACCGTCGTCGAGTGACCGGTAGTGCTCCCGGGGCACGATGAGCGTGTGCACAGGCGCCTGGGGTGCAATGTCGTCAAAAGCGATCACGTCGTCATCGGCGTAGACGTGTGCGCTTGGGATCTCGCCTGACGCGATCATGCAGAAGATGCACTCGCTCACAGCTCCGCCTCCTGATCGTCGTCGACCTCGAGCTCGCCGATAAGTGCCGTGACCTTCTGACGCGCCTCGGTGAGCTTCTTCTGGCAAGCACCAAGCAGTGCCACTCCGCGCTCGTACCGCTCCAGGCTCTCCTCGAGTTCGAGTTGTCCGGTCTCCAGTGCACGCACGATCTGCTCAAGCTCGGCGAGCGCCGCGCCAAAGGTCATGTCCGCCGGTGCGATGACCACTTCTGCCATCTACTCCTCCGATCCAGCCGTCTCGACGATGCAGCCGAGGATACCTTCTGCCAGTCTCACGTCCACACGCGCCCCCGGCGCCACGCTGGAGGCCGCGCGGAGAATCGTCCCGTCATGTTCGTAACATACCGCGTAACCGCGACCCAGTATCGCCAACGGCGACAGGTCCTCGAGGCGTGCGGCATACTGCCCCACGTCACGCCCCGACCGTTCGAGCAACTCGACACCCGCCGTTCGGGCCCGCTCGCGGCTTCGAGCCAGTTCGCTCGCCTCCGGGTCAAGCAGACGGGGCCCGAGCCGCCTGAGCGCATCCCTCGACCGCAACACGGCCTCGGTGCGCCGTTCCACCATCGCAGGAATCGCGCGGGTCAGCCCTGCGGCGAGCAGGTCGACAGTCTGCGCACGCTGGCCGAGCAGCACCTCGGGCACCACGAACACGGGTCTATCGGCCATCAGGCTGAGGCGGTGTTCGAATGTCGCGATGTGATGCGACAACGCACGCCCCAGCCTGCGGCCCTGTGTTTCGAGCGACGCCGCGACCGCAACACTATCCGGCGCGACGGCTTCAGCTGCCGCCGTGGGCGTCGAGGCACGCGCATCCGCCACCATGTCCGCGATGCTCGTATCGGGTTCGTGACCGATGCCTGTGACTACCGGGATCGGAGACTCCGATACCGCGCGGGCCACTTCCTCGGCGTTGAAGGGCATCAAATCCTCGTAGCTACCGCCGCCGCGCCCGAGGATGATCACGTCGATCCCCGGCTCCTCCGCAAGGATCTGAAGTCCACTCACGATCTCCGCCGCCGCGCCTTCGCCCTCGACCTGGACACCCGCCACCACGACCTCGGCTATCGGATACCGTCGCTTCAGCGTGCGGATGATGTCATGGATCGCCTTGCCGCGCGGTGATGTCACCACGCCGATCCTCTGTGGATACGGCGGGAGCGGACGCTTGCGGTCCTCGTCCATGAGTCCCTCGGCCTTGAGCGCGGCAGCGCGCTGGGCGACCTGGAGGCGCAGCATGCCTTCACCGGCCAGAGCCACCGATCGAACCTGGAACTGCATCCGGCCCTTGGGCACGTAGGCGGTGAAGTTGCCGCCGACCTCGACCAGCCGGCCGTCCTCAAGCGGTACGCCTGATGCATCGTACTGGTCGCGCCACATCAAGCACGGCATCACTGCGGAGCCATCCTTGAGCGAGAAGTAGATGGCCTTGTAGCCAGGCTTGATGGTGGCCTCCGAGACCTCGCCCACTACCCGAAGGCGGACGGTCTCCAGGGCGCCTTTGGCGAGCGCCATCGCGTCGGACACCGACAGTGCGGTGTCACGCTCCACCATGTTCGGCTCCTTCTGACGGCACGGCTTCGAGTGCAAGCTTGCCGTCCCGGATTCGCACCGAGACCGTACCCTCGGCAAGCGCAGCAAGCTCGGCACCCACGAGCGTGTGACGCCATCCCGATGACAGCGGGTGACCATCCCGATCGCCCGATGCAAAGCGCTCGAGCTCGTCCCGCGAGGCGATCAGTGTAGGCGCGACACCGTGTTCCCGGGCCCGCACGCGCAGCACCGCCGAGAGCAGATCCGCTACGGGTCGAGCGTCCGCGGGCACTCTGTCGCGCTTCGGAAGCCGCGGCAGTTGCTCATCCGGCACCTCCATACCCTCATGGATCGCTTCGAGCACGGCCTGCGCGC
This sequence comes from uncultured Coriobacteriaceae bacterium, assembly GCA_964582445.1. Taxonomy (GTDB): domain Bacteria; phylum Actinomycetota; class Coriobacteriia; order Anaerosomatales; family Anaerosomataceae; genus Anaerosoma. Next base: position 3,412 of record CAZOSR010000151.1, read on the forward strand.
TCCTCGATGCGACCCGATCGTTCACACCGCGGATGCCGGCAAGCTCGGATGCCGATGCCGGACGACGGCGGGCGACCTCGATCAGACTCTCATCCGAGATGAGCCAGCGCTTGGGGGTGTCGCGCCGTTGCGCCTCGATCTCACGCCAGGCGGCGAGCTCGCGCAGAACGGCAAGGCTCCTGCGATCGAGTGACGACGCCCGCTTGACCCGCCGGTACTGCTCGCGTGGATCGACCTGGTAGGTTGCGGGGTCGGTAAGCCGTTCGAAGTCCTCAGCGAGCCACCCGAGCCGACCCTCAGCCACGAGCCGTTCGTGGAGGAGCCGGTAGACCTCCGGCAGGTGGAGCACATCCGCCTCGGCGTAACGGAGTTGCGCATCGCTCAAGGGTCGGGCAGACCAGTCAGTGAACGTGTCTGACTTGTCTATGCTGACGCCGAGCAGGTCATTGACGAGTTGCGCATAGCCGACCTGCGCGGGGAAGCCAGCGAGAGTTGCAGCGATCTGCGTATCGAAGAGCGGCGCGACCGTGTCACCGGTGGCGCGGAGGAGCACCTCTACATCCTGAGAGCCGGCATGTACGACCTTCACGATATCGGGCGCGGTCAACACACGCGTGAGCGGCTGCAACTGCCCCTGAAGCGCCAGGGCGTCGATGAGATACGTTGCATCATCGGCAGCCAGTTGGATAAGGCAGAGGCGTGCGTAGTACGTGCGCTCGCGCATGAACTCGGTGTCCAGTGCGACCACGGTTGCGGTGCTCAACCGGGCAACGGCCTCGGCGAGCGCCTTTGTCTCACGGATGTACAATGGATGCTCCGGTGTCCTGATGATCGGCTCACACCCGCACGGAATGCCGTTCGAGTGTAGCCGATGGGTGGCCCCCAGACGAGGAGTCATGCCGTGAACGTGCTGATGATCGCTAATCTGCGCTCGGGCATCGGTGATCCCGGACTCTACGACTTCGTGCGTGAGCTCGGTGCCCATCACGCGGACGTAACGCTCCGCTTCCTGCATGAAGGTGCAGACCTGGCGCACCTGCTCCGTGACGTCGAGGGATACGCGCGTGTGGTGGCGGCTGGCGGGGACGGCACGGTGTCATCTGTTGCGTACGCGCTGCGCGACAGCGGCATCCCCATCCTGGCCTACCCGGCAGGTACCGCCAACCTGCTTGCCCGCAATCTCCGCTTGCCACTGGATCCTACTGAACTCGCCGTCGCACTCATCGCTGGCAGGACCGTCACCATCGACCTCGGCGAGCTCACGCTGCCCGGAACGGGAGTCCGCCGGGAGATGACGAGGGGGTTCGCGATCTCGGCGGGAGCCGGCTTCGACGCGGCCATCATGGAAGCCGCCCGCGGCCTGAAACAGGCACTTGGTGAGGGGGCCTACATCCTCGGCGCGTTGCAGAACCTCAACCCGAGAGTCTCGCGCTTCGTGCTCGAACTCGACGATCGCACCATCGAGACAGACGGCATCGCCGTCATGGTCATGAACCTGGCACGCATCCAGTTCGACCTGGCGGTGACCCATGGAGCCGATGCCCAGGACGGGGCCCTTGAAGTCGTTGTCATCACGGCCTCGACTCCTGCCCGACTGCTCCCGGCAATCTGGGCGGCGCTTGTGGACAGGCTGCAGCCACACCCTCAACGACCGGGGCTTGAGATTTACACGGCGTCACGGGTGCACATCTCGGCAGATCCGGCGCTGC
>CAZOSR010000152.1:0-3386 GCA_964582445.1 uncultured Coriobacteriaceae bacterium
GCTCCGCAACCGCATCGCCGAAGCCGCCGATCTCACGTTCAATTACGAGGCGTTCGACGGTGAGGCCGCAGACCCCGGGGATGTGATCGCGGCGGCAAACACGCTGCCGTTTGCCTCCGAGCGTCGTCTTGTGGTTGTGACCGACGTCCAGAAGATGAATGCAGCCGCACAGGCGAAGCTCACCGAGTACGTTTCGGACCCGTCTCCGAGCACCTGTCTCGTATTGGTCGCCGGCAAGATGCGCAAGGACAGCAGGCTCCTCAAGGCCGTTGCGGCCAGCGGTGGTGCAGCTGAGTACAAGGCGCCCAGGCGACACGAGTACCCTCGCTGGGTGGTGGACCACTTCCGTTCACGGGGGCGGGCGCTCGACCGCGATGGTGCCGAGGTGCTCGTGCGCTCAGTCGGGCGCGACCTGCGCAGGCTGGAGACAGAGGCGGAGAAGATCATCGCGTTCGTTGGCGATCGTGTTGAGATCTCTCGCGAGGACGTGGTCAGCGTCGTGGCCGAGACTGCGCCGGTTTCGATCTTCGAGTTCCTGGACGCAGTGGGTGCTCGTGAGTGTGGGCGGGCACTCGAACTGCTGGACGACCTCGTGCGGAGTGGCGAGGAGGTCATCGGCATCCATGCGATGGCGGTGCGTCACATCCGCACGCTCACGAGTGTGCGGGCGTTGCTGGATCGAGACGCCGACCCACGCACGATCATGCGCGAGGTGGGCATGGCGGACTGGCAACTACGCAACGTCACGCCTCAAGCTCGCCGCTTCGAGCCCGCCGAACTCGGCTCAGCACTACGGTCGGCCGCGGACGTGGAGGCCAGGATGAAGTCCGGGCGTGGAGAGCCACGTCTGGTGTTCGAGCGCTGGCTTGTCGGACTGTGTCGCAACGAAGAGGCAATGCACACACCGTAGACGCACGAAGGGCCGGGGAGTCCCCGGCCCTTCGTCATGCGCGTGTGGAGGCGCGCTAGGCGCTCATCCCGTTGACCTTGCCCATGATGCCCGACTTGCGGTTGGCGGCCTGGTTGGCGTGGATGATGCCCTTGCTTGCGGCCTTGTCGAGCGCGCGGTTGGCGGCGTATGCGGCCTCGAGGGCTGCGCTCTTGTCGCCGGCTGCTACAGCAGCGTCAACCTTCTTGACTGCGGTCTTCAAAGCCGAGCGGACGGCCTTGTTGCGAATGCGCGCCTTCTCGTTGGTGAGGATGCGCTTCTTCTGGCTCTTGATGTTCGCCACGTTGGTTGTTCCTCCAGCCTCATTACGATGGTGCCCGTCGCAGTGGGGTGCGTACGAACCGCGCAAGGATAGCACACGCAACTGAGAGGTGCCACCGGAGGCACTGCGGCGATGTGGGACATCGAATAGGGGCGGTGCACAGGCGGTTGTCGTCCATCATGTGCAGGGGGAAGCCTGCGGTCCGTCGGGCTTATGAAGACTTAAGAGACATGAGAGTTGCTTGACGCTGTGTGACCTCGTATGATTTGTCGGATGGCCTGCGTACGCATGCTCACGAAGGGAAGCACCGCGAAATGTCGATCGGGCGAAGCCGTCCATTCCGCGTCTGCTTAGCCGTAATCTCCGCGGCATGGCTGCTGTGGTGTTTCTCAGTACGTCCTGCATCAGCGTATCCCACCTGGGATCCTTCACCTGACCCGCCGGGTGCGTTGAGCTGCGACCAGTGCCACGCGTCATCGGGGGAAGGTTCGGAGTGGATTGGGAGCGGCCCTCATGACGGCTACATGGCGACCACCAACAAATGCGTGCTCTGCCACGAAGTCCACGGAGCCCCAGAAGGGTCAGTGCTGCTGCTGCGGGGCGTGACTCTCACCGAGACGTGCTTGATGTGCCATGACGGCACAGCCGCAAGCATCGGCGTGTACACGTCCATCACAGCTCACGCGGGCGAGGATGCTGTTGCCGCTGAGCACAGCTACGACCTCACGAATGTCGTACCCGGCGGCACGGATCTCGATCACAACCTGTACTGCTCCGACTGTCACTCGGTGCACGGGGCTAATACCGTCAGCCCATTCGTGCGCGACGCAGGTGCTGCGTTCGTGTCGTCAGCCCTGATCGAGTCCGATTGCCTGCTCCGGAACAACCTCAAAGGGTCGGCTGCAGGCACATATCCGGTCTACGGAGCTCAGTGGTGCGCCGCATGCCACGAGGAGCGACACTCGGCGAGTGTCACAACGGTCAATCACCCGGTGAGCACAGCCGCAGACTGGGGATACGGCGAGGTCACCAGCACCCCCGTCTACAGCTTCTACGATCCCGAGTATCCAGAGGATTACGACTACCCGCTGCGCGCCGCAGATCCGACAGGCGTATTCAACGGCTACATCCGTGGCATGGGTCAGACCAACGGGAGCTACGTGATGGAGCCCGTGGATGCCGGTGCGGACGGCCGCGTTGACGCCAGACGCGAGCCGCTGTGCCAGCAGTGCCACGAGGACGCCCGGGATGTGGAGCAGATCTACACGGGCGATGTCTACAGCCCGGGGACGGGCCTGAACCCCGAATTCATGACGTTTCCTCACCAAACCACTAACGACAACATGCTTGTCGAAACAGGAGACGATCTGTGCCTCAACTGCCATGTGGTTGGTGGCTAGTCATTGAGCGAGGGAGACCACATGATGTCCCGGACCGGTGCCAAGAGATGGACTGCTGCGATGGCAGGGATTGCCGTCGTAGCGTTGATGCTGGTGGGCCGTGCGACGGGCGTGTCAACGACGGAAGTCAGAAAGGCCGACCAACGCGTGACGAGCTATCGGCCTCTATCGCAGGTTGACACCCCATACGTGCACCTTGAGCCATTGCGTAGGCTGGGGGGTGAGCGCGTTCCGGTCTCCGTGACCTCAGGTGTGCGCGTCCGCCGAGGTCCGGTGGTTGCCGTCACGAAGTTGAGTCCTCCAAAGGCAGGGAGGCTGCACAAGCCGCCAAGGGGTCCCATCGTGATCCCTCCAGAATCCGGTGACTCTACCGTCCCGCCCATCCCCGGAGATCCTGAGACTCCAGTCGAACCGGAGCCTATCGAACCACCTGGTGTCGTTGCGGCGGTCGCCTGTGTGTCGGGCGACATGACCGACCTCGTTACGTTCGAGGAGCCTCTCACCGGGGGGCAGATCCACGGATACGTGTTGATGCGAATGGATTCGCCCGAAGCGACGCCGTCCGTCGTTGCAGCGACATCGCCCGATTCCCGGGAGTTCGCTGTGAGGGTCAGCGTGCCGGGTGTTTCCTACTACACCGTAGCTGCCACCGGACCGGGAGGAACGGGGGAGGCGTCTACGCCTGTGGACAATCGTCGTGTGCTGATGACCGCCGAGGTTCCCGTGCAAGGCGCCACCCTCGCCTCATCCAACGGCGAGGTCAGGCTCACGCTCG
>CAZOSR010000152.1:3396-5095 GCA_964582445.1 uncultured Coriobacteriaceae bacterium
GCTGCCGATTCATATGCCGAGACCACGACCGTGACGATCGCCGAGGTCGATGGCACGGCGGTCGATCGCTACATGCCGTTGTCGGGTCTCTACGACATCACACCGTCGGGCCCGCTGGGTTCGGCTGCCACGCTCTGGCTTTCGTACGGCATCACGGTCGACCAGCCCCAGATCGCAGCTGCCATGATGCGGGCAGCGCGCGTTGCCACCTACGACGAGACGGCCGGAGCGTGGATCACCGTGGAGGGCTCGGGTCTCGTTGGGGACTGGGTGCAGGCGCAACTGACTCACTTCAGCTACTACACTCCCGTTGCACCGAATCCGCACGGTAAGACCGGGGAGGCGCTAGCCTACTGCAGTTCGGGCGGCGAGGCAGACGAACCTCTGTGCCATTCGCTTGCTGTCGACACGAACTCCGCCATTCGCTTGCAGGCCCGTGATCCGCAGGTGTGCTACTACTGCCACGGGAACGTGGCGGGGCAGCCGAACGCGTTCGCGGTGCCATCGACAGCCAACATCGAAGAAGCGTTTCACGTATACGGCGGGCCCGGTTCGATGAGCGCACATCCCGTTGGCGTGGACGAGGGTTTCTGGTGCACGAGTTGCCACGATCCACATCAGGACCCGGCAACATCGCCGGGGATACTCAAGTCGTACGACGCTGCGAGCGGACAGGTGGTCCGTGAGGGTGATGAGTTCTGCTGGACCTGTCATGGCACCACGCGCAACCGCAGAGTGAACTATGAGATCCAGCTCGCGCATCCCGAGTCTCCCGGCTACAACTACTGGAGAGAGTCAGGTGGCGATCAGAAGACCGGTTACGATGCTGGCGACCTCGCTACGGCGACCGGTGAGACCGGAATCACCTGCACCGCGTGCCATGAAGGCCATGGAAGTGACGCGGGCGCGCTGTTGGTCGATTCGATCGGACCGTTCACACCAGAGGGCATTCCGCGCCATGCGGGAGCTGACCACGCGGTCCAGGGGCCATGCGTGTCCTCCGGCTGCCACGGTTCTGATGCCGCCGTCATTCATGCAGGGCCAGGATGTGACGCCTGCCACGCCGCCGGCACGACCGCGTCCTTCGCATGTCGCTCGTGTCATGCGGGCGACCAACATCCCACCGCCGACCACATCAACGACGCCGCGACGCAGTGCCTCGCGTGCCATGCGGAGACGAACCTGATGTCGGTGCATGCCGACGATTGCGGGCGATGCCACGCGACCGGCGCGGACCTCACGTACTCGGGCGGTTGCTCGCAGAGCGGGTGCCACAGCACCACCCATGTAGACGCGTGGGAAGACCAGGAGTACTGGGTGGGCCATTCGGCGTTCGGCGTGGCTCACGGCAACTACGGTGCTGATTGCTGGAGCTGTCATGAAGGCAATGGCGAGATATACCTCGGCGCAGCGTGCACCACGCCGTACTGCCATCCGGATGTGTACGAGCGAATCGCGTCGACGACGACTTCGAACGCAGTAGCCGCGTACACCGGCCCCACGGTGATCAGTCTCTCGCCGACCGACGCCGGAGCCTCCGGCATCATCTCGGGCGTACGTGAGACCTACTACCGTTTGAACGGCGGGCCGCTCGAGAAGGGTGTGTCAGTCCTCGTGCTTCCACCGACGAGCGGAACCGCCCACTACACTCTTGAGTTCTGGTCGATGGACGCCAATCTGAACACGGAGCCGCCCCGCT
>CAZOSR010000153.1:0-5081 GCA_964582445.1 uncultured Coriobacteriaceae bacterium
ACTGCGAGCAGGATGTCGTCCACGCGGTGCGGCATCTCGGTATGGATGCCGGCTACGTCTGGCACGGCGACACGGACCTTTCAGGGTACGACGCGATCGTGCTGCCGGGCGGCTTCAGCTACGGCGACTACATCCGCTGCGGTGCGGTAGCGCGATTCTCACCGGTGATGGCCGAGGTCGTGCGCTTCGCCGAGCGCGGAGGTCCCGTCATCGGCATCTGCAATGGCTTCCAGATCCTCACCGAGGCGCACCTGCTCCCGGGGGCCCTCCTGCGCAACAGCGGGCTGAAGTTCGTGTGCAAGCCGGTTTCGTTGCGTGTTGAGGGGAGCGTCTGCCAGTGGCTCGACCTCCCCGCGGGCACCGTGGTGAGCGTGCCGGTCAATCATAACGAGGGCAACTACATCTGCGACGACCAGACACTGGAGCGCATCCGTGGCAACGGCCAGGTCGTGCTGCGGTACTGCGAGGCCGATGGGACCATCGCCGAGGGCGGTAGCGCTCCCAACGGTGCGCTCGATGACATCGCCGGCATCTGCAACGAACGCGGCAACGTCTTCGGTCTGATGCCGCACCCGGAGCGCGTCGTGGATCCGGCGAGCGGTGGCACCGACGGCCAGGCATTCTTCACGGCCATAGCCGAACGGCTCGTAAACACCCTCTGAGCTGCAGCGTTGAGGATCCGGTAAGGATTCCAACCACAGACCGGGAACCGGTCTGTGGCATTCTCGCGGCGTCATGTGACCGACGCTGTGAGGGGTGATCGTGATGAGGGGACGGGCGTTCGTCGTCGCCATGTGCGCCGCGATGCTGGCGGCAGGAGCTGTGGCACCTGCATACGCGATGGGTGGGCAGGGCACGCGGCCGGAGCGGTCTGGCGGCGGGATGAGGGCGGATGCGGCGGTCACGAAGCACGCGGAGCACGATGGGACCGCGCCACCACAGTGGGACCTCCCCAAGCCTGAAGTCGTGCCGCATGACGACGTCGCGCCGCCCGGGGCGGGTGGGCTCACGGGAGACGGCGTCAACCAGATCTCGTTCACGGCCTTCGACACCGGAGACATCATCGTCGTGCTGGGTACTACCTTCGGGCATGCGGGGTGTTGGTCCGATGAGCTGTACAGTGCGCTGCGCGGCGTGTACTCGTACTGCATCTGGAGCGCCAACGTCACACCTGTCAGCGGCGTCCAGCTCGAGCAGCCGGTGAAGTACCGGGCATACGATCGCGCGTACGGTCTCTGGGTGCCGTCCAAGGCAGCTTCCGGCCCTGCGGTGGTGAGCTACTGCTCGCTGCAACGGGGCGAACCGTACAACATCGTGTCCTCCAAGACCGACTACAGCCGTTGGTACTGCAGCAAGCTGCCCTGGGTCGCGTGGAAGCTCAAGGCCGGTGTCGATCTGGACGCTGACGGTGGCTACTGGGTATGGCCTGTAGACCTGGTCAATGACAGCCAGACCTCGGTATTCGCCATGTCGAGCTGATCCGGTGGACCCCGCGTCGCATCCAGTCATGCGGCGCGGGGTCCACCGTGCTCGGGTGCCGTCCGGTTGCAGAGGGGGAGCTTCATGGGTCGTGCGGTGGTGATGATGGCGCTGGCAGCATGCCTTGCGGTCTCCGTGGGATGTGCGAGCGGGTCGATCCCTGGCCAGGAGATCGAAGGCTCCGTGCTTGCTGCGGTCTCATACTCGCCTGATGAGATGGTGCTGATCGATCCTGGCAGTCTCACGGAGATCGATCGGATACGGCTGCGATCGATGGGTACCGACCCGCTTGCGCTGCCGGACGCGCGGGTGTTCGTGACCGCGCAGTGCGGCGGGTTGGGGGGCGATGCGGACGACGCGCTCGCACTTATCGACCTGGACCGGGGCGGTGTGGTCCGGTACGTGGATCTGCCCGACGCCAACCCGGGATTCGTTGAGTCGGCGGGCGGGAGCAAGGCGTTGGTCTCACACGGCGTGTGGAGCCCCCAGGGCATTCCAGTCACGCTCGTGGACCTGGTCTCCGGCGAGGTGGTGCATCGGGGTCTCGTGGCTAACGCGTACGGCGCCCTCGTCGTAGCCGCCGGATACCTCTGGACGGTTGGACCCGAGGGGCCCGAGATCGGCTCGCAGGTCCCGACGATCCGCCGCACCTCCCTGGACCTGCAGGTTTCTCAGGTGTTTCCCGTGGACGGGGAGCTTCCGCTGATCGTACCGGACGGCGAGAGCACCGGCACGATACTGACCGTGCGTAGCGGCGGCCACAGCGCCACCGTCAACAGGGTTTCTGCGATGGACCTCAAGGTGACAGCTTCCGTCGAGTTGGCCGACATCCGTGACGGCATCGCGCAGGTCGTGGAGGCCGATGACCTCCTCGTGCTCAGCGATTCGAGCGGGGTCGAGATGTCACGCGCTGGCGGTCCACTCATCGTGCTCGATCGTGCGACGCTACGCGAACTGCGCCGGATCGATATGGGTGGTTCGGTTGCGAGCATCGCTACCATCGGCGACTCGGTGTTCGCGGTGACATGGGATACCGGCGAGCTGATAGAGGTGGACCCGGCCGCGGGCAGAGTGCTCCGGCGCACGCGGCTTCAGGGCTTTGACGGCAAGATGTCGCAACTGGCCGCCATGGATTCGGCGGATGCTCCTGACAGGCCGCGACGGTGATGCTCTTTCCGCTACAATCGAGCCACCACCAGCCGCCACTGCCCGGGGAGCAACGCGACATGCCGATTCAAGATCTCTCGCCCGAACTCGCACCGCAGCTTGCCGTCGAACTCGGCCTCAAGCCCGAAGAGTACGAGAAGGTCGTCGAGATCCTCGGCAGAATCCCCACGATCACCGAGCTCTACATGTACTCGCTGATGTGGAGCGAGCACTGCTCGTACAAGCACTCCAAGAAGGCGCTCGGGATGTTCCCCACCACCGGCGAGCATGTCTTGCAGGGGCCCGGTGAGAACGCTGGCGTCATCGGCGTGGGTGACGGTTGGGCCGTCGCGTTCAAGATGGAGTCGCACAACCACCCTTCGGCGATCGAGCCCTACCAGGGTGCCGCCACGGGCGTGGGTGGCATCATCCGCGACATCTTCACGATGGGTGCTCGCCCTATCGCATCCCTGGACTCGCTGCGGTTCGGCACGCTTGACAAGCCCCGGCAGCGCTACCTGTTTGAAGGCGCGGTCGCGGGCATCGGCGGATACGGCAACTGTCTTGGGGTCCCGACCGTCGGCGGTGAGGTGTACTTCGAGGAGGCCTACGAGGGCAACTGCCTCATCAACGCCATGGCCATCGGACTCATGCGCGAGGAGGACCTGACGCGTGCTGTGGCTGCGGGACCGGGCAACCTCGTGGTGCTGATCGGCTCCACCACTGGCCGCGACGGAATCGGCGGCGCCTCCACGCTTGCGAGTCAGGAGTTCGACGAGAGGGCGGAAGACAAGCGCCCCAGCGTACAGGTGGGCGACCCCTTCGAGGAGAAGCTGCTCATCGAGGCGTGTCTCGAGTTGCTGGACCGCAGGCTCCTCGTCGGTTTGGGCGATCTCGGCGCTGCAGGTCTTACCTCGAGCGCAAGCGAGATGGCGTCTCGCGGCGGCGTCGGCCTGGACATCGATGTGACCAAGATCCCCGCGCGCGAAGAGGCGATGAAACCGTTCGAGTACATGGTCTCCGAAAGCCAGGAGCGGATGCTCGCGGTCGTGACGCCCGAGAACCTCGACGCCGTCCACGAGACCTGCGAGCGGTGGGGACTACGATCCACGGTCATCGGCGAGGTCACGGATACCGGACGCTTCGTCGTCCGCGAGGGCGAGGGCGTCGTTGCGGACATGCCTGCCGCTACACTGGCGCACGATGCACCTGTGTACGACCCGGCAAAGGAGCGCCCGGCGTATCTCGACGAGGTGCAGGCGTTCGACCCGATGTCGCTCGAGCATCCGGACACCGTGCAGGGGCTGAGCGAATCGCTTCTGCGGGTACTCGCAAGCCCAAACATCTGCTCGCGTCACTGGATATGGGAGCAGTACGACCACCAGGTGATGCTCAATACCGTGGTCGTTCCCGGCTCGGACGCTGCCGTGCTGCGCATCGGTAACACCGGACGTGGCGAGACCACCGAGCGCGGCATCGCAGTCTCTTCCGACTGCAACGGTCGCTACTGCTACCTCGATCCGTACATGGGGGCGCAGATCGCGTTTGCCGAGGCGGCGCGAAACGTGGCGTGCAGCGGCGGCCGGGCAGCCGCGATCACCGACTGCCTTAACTTCGGCAACCCTGAGAAGCCCGAGGTGTTCTGGACGTTCTACGAGAGCGTTCGTGGTCTTTCGGATGCGTGCGTGGCGTTCGGCGTACCTGTCATCAGCGGCAACGTGAGCTTCTACAACGAGAGCTTCGGGCAGCCCATCTATCCCACGCCCACGGTCGGGTTGGTCGGTGTGCTCGATGACGTTTCCGCGCACTGCACGATGGACTTCAAGCGTGATGGCGATGCCATCGTGCTTCTCGGCCACACCAAGAGCGAGCTCGGCGGAAGCGAGTACCTCAAGGTCGTGCACGACATGGTGGCGGGCCGTCCCCCGAGGGTGGACCTCGTGAGCGAGCGTCTGCTCAGCGAGCTCCTGGTGACGGCGATCGGCACGGGCATCATCCACTCGGCCCACGACTGCTCCGAGGGAGGTCTCGGTATCGCGCTGGCAGAGTGCTGCATCGCCGGCGGGACGGGAGCGACTGTGGATCTTGGCGAGAGACTCCCGGGGGTGGCTGCTCTGTTCAGCGAGACGCAGGGCCGCGCGGTGGTCACTGTCGCACCCGAGCACTTCGATGCACTCAAGATGCTTGCTGCGACACACGCGACGCCATGTACCCGTATCGGCACCGTCGGCGGCGATCGGCTCAACGTTGCAGGCATGGCCGAGCTGTCGCTCGCTGAACTCCGTGAAGCGTACCTGCCCACGCTCGAGCGGCTGGTGCACGGCCAGGCATGAGCGTGGGTCGTGCGCACGGTGGTATGCTCTCCCCGTCATCGCACGTAAGGAGGCGGACGTGGAACTGCTCACCGGCCTCGGCCTGTCGATTCCCGCAGGCCTGAACGCATACATACCGTTGCT
>CAZOSR010000154.1:0-4905 GCA_964582445.1 uncultured Coriobacteriaceae bacterium
AGAAGATTGTAGCCCATCTCACCATCGCTCTATGCGCTTCGTGCGTACCACGCCTCCCGCATTGTGTCCGTGATATGAGGGTCCGGTGGCATTGCCCGTGGCTGCGGCGCCCGCGTGCCCTCGCTGGTCCATGGTTCGCCTACGGTGCCTGCCCGCACACCGGCAGCCAGGTAGGACGCGGTGTGCACGTCGAGCGCATGGGCACGCGCAAGGACGGTCGCCTCGAGTGTCGACGGACGGAGTCCTCCGGTCTCCCCCGCGTCCACAGCGTGTGACAGCATCATGTGTGCAAGCTGGTCGACGACCTGTCCGGCCACCGTCGGACCAGCCGCTGTGGACGCAACGAGACGACGCTCTCCGAGCGCAGCGGCCCCGAGTAGGCGGCCCTGATCCGTCAATTCGATGCTGGCCTGAAACTCAAGCGTATCGACTACACCGATGTCGTGGAGCAGCGCTCCTGCAAGCAGCAGGTCCGCGTCGATCTGAGGATGGAGGTCTGCCATGGTCCGGCAGATTCCTGCGACTGCGACAGTGTGCTCCAGGAGGCCACCGATGTATGCGTGATGACTCGAGCAGGTCGCAGGAGACGACTTGAAGCGATTCATGAAAGCGCGGTCCGCGAAGATGGTTCTCACGAGAAGCCCGAGACTACGATCCGCTAGGGCACGAACATGATCTCTCAGTTCGTCCAGCATCTCATCGGAGTCTCGAGGGCCAGCTGGCATGATCTCTCGTAGGTCGTACCGGCTCGCGGGACGCATCGATTCAACTGAGATCCTCAGCACGCCCCTGTATGTGGTGACCGTACCCCGGACCTGCACCACGGTCCCCGTGGGAATGGATTCGGCCTCCCGCCTGGGTCGAAACATGATCCCGCCGATCACCCCGCTGCGATCCCCGAACTCGAGTGAGAGGTACGCCTCGCCAGTGCGTGAGGAGCGCATCTCCTTGACCCGTAGTGCGAACGCCGCGTCGACGCGCTCCCCCGACCTCAGACCGATCGCGTACTGCCGCCCCATCGCCGCACCTCCCGCAGATTGCCATTGCATCTGTCTGCAGGCTACTGCGCGGGTCTGACACGACAACCCTCAGGCGGGCTCGGGACGCACCCGCGCTACCGCTCCGGGCTCGATACCGTAACGCTCGGCCGCACTCCCCATGCGAACCGCAATGGTGAGCCAACCCGACGAGTCGATGAGAGCCACTGGCGCCCCCTCGGCCACATCGGAGAAAGTCCTTCCGAACGGAGCATCGATCTGCGCGTGGCCCACCGATATCTCAAGCCGATCACCCATTGCCAGCCTCTTCGCCACATCCTCTGCAGGAACAGCCAGCCTGACGGAACCGAAGCGATCGACGTCGATCACTTCCGCGGCAAGCACGTCGTCCTCCGTGACGTAGAGCGGGAACGGGGCGGGCATCAGTGAATCCAGATCGAGGGGCTCGCCTATGACCGCAGCTTGCACGCCACACGCGAGAATCGCCGCTGCTGGCGCGAGTATGTCCCGAGCATGGAACGTCGGGAGCGGCGCGCGGAAATCGAGATGCTCCGGAACGATGGAATACGCCTCCACGACACCTCCTGAACGCCATGAGGCCGGGATGAGCACACCGTTATCGGGGCCGACGAGAGTGCTCCCTCCGGCGGTGATGAGTACGAGGTCCCGGCGTCCACCCCCCACCCCGGGATCGACGACGGCTAGGTGCAGTGCATCAGGAAGCTGCCATACGCCCGACGAAGCGACTACAGCGGCCTTTCTGATGTCGAAGGGCGGGATGTCGTGCGCAAGATCCACGATCCGGGCCTGAGGACAAGAACGGTGTATGACCGCGTGACACATACCGACCCATGTGTCACCCATGCCGAAGTCCGATGTGAAGCAGATGATCGAGTGCATTTCCCTCCTCATCGCGCACAGACGCAACGGCGTGGTCTAGTATCGTGTTCGTCAGGACACGGGGAGGTACCCATGCCATCGCTTGGATTCTATCGGAGGATCACAGTCGCCCTTCTCGGCCTCTGCCTGATCTTCGCGCACGGCTGTACCTCACCCGCACGCATCTCCTATATACCCGACGGAGGGTCGTACACCGAGAGCGACCTGCCCGACATCCTTGACGCGGCGGAGCGTGGCGGACTTGCTGATATGCCGTCGAGTGAGGTCGCGGATGCCCGCCAGGATGCGCTCGCCGACCTGCGCACCCATGGTGAAGATGCCGCCGCGCTCGCCGATGTTCTGACACACCAATTCCCCGTCGACGTGCATGCAGTGCCGACTGAAGTCCACGCCACGACATATGATGGACAGGCTGCCTGGGTTGTCATCGAGACATGGGGAGAGCCCGGTGAGCCGCTCTCGTCGGTGCGTCTGTGGGTCTTCTCACGGGAGGATCCTACCCTGATTGCCGCGCTGTCCCGGTAGCCGTCATGCGCTGAGAGCGATCCCCGTGGCATCGCACGCCTGATGCAGGGCCCGCGCACGATCCCAACCTGCGTCGACGAGATCCTGCTCGATCGAGCGAGCCACAAGCAGCCTCCGGGCCTCGCATGCGTCGGCATCCTTGCCTGCGATGATCCTGCGACGCAAGACGCCCCTGAAGTACGCCTCGACGCGCTTGCGCTCGGCCATGGTGAGGATGCGGTCGTCCCAGTCAGCGAAGCGTGCGCGGGTGATGACTGCGGACGCTTCCACGTGAGCTGGTGCCGCCGATCGATGTATGCAGCCTGCGGACAGCGACCGAACCTCATCCGCGAGGGTGTGCTCACCAGGAGCGTGAACGGGGATAGTGAGCTGAACAACCATGATCTGCCTCCTCCGAACTGATGTTCGAGAGAAGCCTACCTGGCCACTCTGACATGAACGGGCCGCAACCACGCCCGATCGGTCTGCTACGTGATCAGCCGCTCCGCTGCCACCCTCAGCCAGGCAGAGGCCCCGAGCTCGGCAAGCGTCAGGGCGAATGCGATGAGCATCTGCGGCCAGGCGTCCCTCAAGCGCGACGCTCGCCCCTCGAATCGGCTGACCAGACACACCAGGACCATGTTCACGGCACCGAAAGTGACCACTATGGCGGCTGATACGCCCAGGGGATAGACCACCCCTGTCCAAGGCAGCACGTATGCCACAACCGCGTACGTGCCGGCGGCCCCCAGAAGCCACACAGCGACGCGCTGCCAGGTATCCAGCAGTCTCCCCTCACCGGGCTCGACCCACAGCTGTGCGTTAAGCATAGGCACCGTGATCGCCGCCAGCGACCATCCGGTCAGCAGACCTGTCACAAGCCGCAGCGTGTTGGTGCTTTCGCGGAGCCCTGCATACGATGTCAGGCCGTCTACGGCCATGAAGCCGATGAACGCCGCAAGAAGCAGCAACACCGGAAGACGCGGGGGTCGGGTCGGCCGCTCTCCCCGATGAAGCAGCCACAGAACCACAAGGCTCGCGACGAACCCGGCGTAGATTCCCGTGTCACGCGCGCAGACAGGCAGCTGAAAGCCACCGGCGAAGAAGGAGCGGCCCGGCAGCTGATGACAGAGCCCGTAGCCGATCAGCGTGAAAAATGACTCGAGCATCGCACTCCCCGAATACACCGACAGGCCGGGTAGCCCGGCCTGTCGGATGTCATTCTGATGGTCGGGATGGCGGGATTCGAACCCACGACCTCTGCGTCCCGAACGCAGCGCTCTACCAAGCTGAGCCACATCCCGACGAGCCGCTATGATACATGGTCACCGCGTGCGTGGCAAAGAAAAGATGTACCCCTGCAATGGGCCGCTCGCTTGCATTGAAAGGGGCCCGGCTGGATGGTCCAGCCGGGCCCCTTTCTCACTCCCCTGAACGATCCAGGGACCGCGTCCTGCCTACAGTCTCACGTGGCAGTAGGAGCAGAACGTGGGCTCATGGCACTCGAAGCACGGATCTGCGCCGTCCTTCTTGACGATGTTCGGATGGTACGTGCGCCACACCTCAGCGGCCGATGCACCGGGATGGTGACACGAGTCGCAGAAGAACTGGGTGTGGCAGTTCACGCAGACATCACGTGTGTACTTGTTGGCCGCGAAGTCGGCCTTGTGCTGATCCGCGAACCCAGAGGCGTGCGGCATCTCGATCTTGTGACAGTTCTGGCAGAACGCCGCCTGTACGCCGCCGTCGCCGTGGCAGTAGTCGCACGAGTCAGTGGCTTCCTTGTACGCGAGCTGGTGCGCCGCACCCTTGTCGGGTGTGGTCCTGCGAGTCCAGTCAGCAACGGTGTGCGACGTTGGAACCGCGTTCAGACTCGTGTGGCAGTCCACGCAGAATTTCTTGTCCTGGTGGCACTGCTCGAAGCACGGCTGCGCGCCATCCGCGGCAACTGTCACCGGGTGCTGCTTCTGCCACGGAGTGCCGTTCACGGCACCCTTGTGGTGACAGTCGGAGCACAGCTCGATGGCCTTGTGACAGTTGGCGCACGGAGCCGGGTTGTTGCGGGCCGACACGTGGTTCTTCTTGAACGTATCGGGGTGCGGGATCTCCATGCCGTGGCAGTCCACGCAGAACTTGGAGGCGGTCCCACCGGTACCGTGGCACACCTCGCAGCTCTCGATGGACTTGCCTGCCGCTACCGCGTGGGATGCGGTGGCGACAGCAGGCGTGTCGGGATACGACGTCACCGTGAGCTTGCCGTGGAGCCAGTCAGCAGCGGTGTGCGACGTCGGCAGCGGCTGCAGCTTGGTATGGCAGTCTACGCAGAACTGCTGCTCGTGGCAGGCGCCAAGACAACCAGCGACACCCTTCTCCACGACAGTGGTGGCGTGCTGCGTCTGCCAGGCCACCGCGGTGTCGAAGGTCCAGTCGACCTTGGAGCCGTGGTGACAGCTGTCGCAGAAGTACGTGGTCGACTGCTGGTGGCACATCTCGCACTTGTCGA
>CAZOSR010000155.1:0-4900 GCA_964582445.1 uncultured Coriobacteriaceae bacterium
ATTTCAGGAAAATTTCAAGCCGCTCAGTCTGGTCAAGCATGAGCGTGGTCTGATACGAGGCGACGGACAGGTCGGCTTCGGGACGGCGACCGGTCGCGTGGAGCTGTGGTCACTCGGGTATCAGCGGCTCGGCGAGAACCCGCTTCCGTACTATGAGGACACACGTCTTGTGGAGCAGCGTCCAGAGCTCGCGAAGGAGTACCCGCTCACGCTCACTACTGGTGCACGCTACTATGCTTCATTCCATTCGGAGCATCGGCAGATCCCTAGCCTGCGGCAACTGACGCCCGATCCGCTCGTTGAGATTCATCCGGGTACGGCGGCAGAGCTCGGCATCAAAGACGGTGATGAGGTCGTGATTGAGAACCCATGGGGCTCGATCAAGCAAATCGCCCGGGTTACCCCGACGGTTCGGCCTGACCTCGTCTCGGCTGCGCATGGCTGGTGGTTCCCAGAGAAAGACCCCGAGGAGCCGAGCCTCTTCGGAGTGTGGGAGGCGAATGTGAATCAGCTCATCCCGCACAAGGAGATTGGCAAGCTGGGCTTTGGGGCCCCATACAAGTGCCTACCGTGCAAGGTGTATAAGGCCTAGCGGCCGTCCCTGGAAGGAACGATTGGAGGCAGGAGCAATGGCCGTGAATGGGCTGATGATCGACTATGAATGGTGTACTGGTTGCCGGAGCTGTGAACTTGCATGCAAGAACGAGCACGGCTTCCCCATGGACAAGTGGGGCATCAAGGTGGCCGAGTTCGGGCCGTATGAGATGGAGCCCGGCGAACTCGAGTGGAACTACATGGCAGTGCCGACGAGCTACTGCGATCTGTGCGCAGACCGTGTGGCCCGGGGTGAGAAGCCGACGTGCGCGCTTCACTGCCTTGCGAACGTGATTGAGTACGGCCCGGTCGAGGAGTTGGCGGCCAAGATGGTGGCCAAGGGCAAGAGGGTGACCATGTACGTCCCGTAGGTCACCGGTCGATGCGATCTTCTGCCCGGCCAATGGTAGCGGCCAAGTACCTGGAAGCATCTTCTCTAGGAGAGTCAACTCACTTGTCGTTAGGTACTCTGGGCGTGATTGGCCGGGCAGGCGTCGTTTCTTCTGCGTAGGAAGGGTGTTCTGATGAGTTCCGAATCGCTGGTCAACAGCAAGGGGACGAAGGCAACACTGCTCCTCTGTAGCGTCGACAGCACCGCCATCGGAGCGGTGATCATGCCGATCCTCGCGGTTCTCGCGGCGACGTTTCCGGACGATGGATTCAAGATCAACCTACTCGTGTCCATCCCGCCCCTGGTCATCATTCCGACGACGCTGATAGCTGGAAGGCTGTCGTACTACATCAGCCGCAAGACACTGCTGACCGTCGGCCAGATTCTCTACATCATCGGGGGCGTGGGCGCTGCATGGTTTGAGAATATTGACTACATCCTTGTGATGCGGGTCATTCTGGGCATCGGTTGCGGCATCGTGTATCCGATCGTTCCCACTCTCATCGCGCAGTTCTTCTCGGGTCACGAGCGTGCCAAGATGATGGGGTGGGGCAATGCCGTTGGTGGCATGATAGCGATGTTGATGTCGCTTGCTGCGGGTGTACTCGGCACGATCGGCTGGCACTGGCCCTTCTATCTGGATCTGTTCTTCGTGATCGTCCTGATCATGCAGCTACGCTTCCTGCCCAAGCTTCCGCCGGAGAGAGATGTGCCCGAGCTTCAGGTGGCGCGGGAGAACGGCGCTTCTCGGTCGGTGGTTGGCAGAATCGATCCCCGTGCATGGCTCTGCATTGCCCTGATGCTCTTCAGCCACACCTTCGCAATGGTCTACTTGCTCAAAGTCGCTATGTTCATTGCCGAGAACGGGATCGGTGATTCTGCTACAGCCGGTCTTGCGTCTTCTGTTACGACCGGCGCTGCGTTTCTCTTCGCGTTCACGTTTCCCTATGCGTATCGAAGAATCAAGCGCTACACGGTTGTCTTGCCGCTGATTGCGGCAACGGCTGCGTTCTCGTGTATGTATCTAGCTAGCACGTTGCCACTCGTGCTCATAGGTTGCGCGTTGTTCGGATGCTACCTCGGCTACATCATTCCCTACCTGCAGACCACCATCAGTGCCATTGTGCACCCGGCGCGCCGGACCGTTGTGCTCGCGGGACTCAGCAGTGCGATGTTCGCCGGGCAGGCGCTCGCCACCCCCTACGTGGCTCTTATTGAGAGCTTTCTTGGGCCGACAACACGGTCGATTCTCGGCGTACCGGCACTGTGCTTTGCCGGGCTGCTTGTACTCACGACCGCCTACCTCGTGACGACTGTCCGGAAGGCAGCGACGCCATATCCGTACTTGGAGAATCTCGATGCTGCCGAGGTCATCCATCCCAGCGAGTGGCCACGTTGAGACCTCTCGCGTCTTGGATGGGAAGGAGGTCCATTCTCTGCGCTACTCTTCCGGCAACCCTCTGTAAGACCTGGTTCCATGTCTTGGTTGGCGAAGCTCTCGACGAGGAAAGGAGATCTAATGACTGACAAGCCTGCGCCAAAGTCGCTGCAAGTCATTGCGATTATGTCGCTCTACTTCTTTGTGCCATCGATGGGCATAGTGCTCGCGTCTTTCGCTTCCATTGCAGCCGCATTCCCGAATGTTCCGTTCACAACGATCACATATCTGGCCACAATAGTAGGCCTTGCGCAGATTCCAGCGGCCCTCTTTGCGGGTTGGGCGGCGGGACGGCATTTCAAGTACAAGACGCTCACCGTCTTCTCGATGGTGCTCTTCGTGCTCGCCGGCACCGCACCATACTTCGCTACGAGTGAGACAAGCTTCGGTCTGATTCTGCTCTCGCGCGTTCTCTTCGGTATCGCGCTAGGCATCTTCTCGCCCATCGCGAACGCGCTGATTGTGAAGCTCTTTGATGAGGAACAGAAGCGGGCGAACATGCTCGGCTTTGGCAACGTGATGTTCAACGTGGGTGCCATCGTCACGCAGATGCTTGGTGGCTTCTTGTGCCTGATCAGCTGGCAGACGACGTTCCTTGCGCACCTGCTCGGTATTGTCGCGCTCGTGCTCGTGATGCTGTTCTTGAAGGAGCCGCGACAAGAGCAAGATCTCAAAGGGGAGAAGGTCAAGGTCCCTGGCATCGCTTTTGCCTACATGTCCATCTTCACGATTACGCTTATGTGTACCTACCCGCTCATGACCCTCACTTCAATGATCATGGCGGAGGCAGGTCTCGGTGATGCGGCCCTGGCGGGCACGCTGCTGTCGCTCTTCACGGTTGCTGGTGCAATCACCGCCGCGCTCTTCGGCGCCATCTACAGGGCGACGAGGAAGTGGATTCTTCCGATCTCAGCCCTCGTTATTGCCGTCGGATTCTTCATCGTGTACACAGCGAGTGCCACAGGTTCGGCGAATCTGGCGCTCTTCATCGTGGGCATGATGTTGGTTGGTGTCGGCCTGACCGGCATCACAATCGGAACTCCCATGCTTGTCAGTATGGCCACTTCCGCTGCGGCCGCCACTGCAGGCATGGGATTCGTGGCTGCGTTCATGAATCTGGGAAGCTTCCTCTCGAGTCCGTACATGACCCTTGTCGGGAGCGTGACGGGTCAGACCTCCCCGCGATTCATGATGTTGGCCTCGGGAGTACTCGTTCTAGTCTTCTCGGCGGTTCTGGTGTTGGTTGTGGCCCGCGTGAAACAGGGCGTGGCTGTTGCGGAAGCCTCAGAAGTGTAGACCGCACATGAGCCCGATTGGCCACAGTCTCGATCAGGTGACATGATTGATGTTCAGGGTTCTCTCCGGGCTCTGTGGGACGTTGTCATAGAATCCCACGGAGTCCGGCAGAGACCGGATGGAGCTCACGTGAGGCGCTCATGGTCGAAGGCCTTTCTGGGGTTCCCAGGCACAACTGACCGAGGAGTGTCTTGCACATGGTTGAACATGGGTTGCTGATCGACTATGAGTACTGCATAGGCTGTCGGGAGTGCGAAGATGCCTGTCGCTCTGAACACGGCTTTCCTGAAGAACGATGTGGAATCAAGATAGTGGACGCCGGTCCGTGGGAGATCAGTGAGGGCGGGTGGCAGCACGACCACATTCCCGTGCCCACTGACCAGTGTGATCTGTGCGCCGACCGGGTACGTGGAGGACGCGCACCCTCGTGTGTCAGGCACTGCCAGGCGGCAGTCATGACCTACGGCCGGCTCGATGTGTTGACTGCGTTGATGCGCGACAAACCGAAGATGGTTCTTTTCACGCCGCTGGCGGGTTAGCAGTCTTCCCCCGGTCGCTCTGTGGCTCAGCGTGCGATGGGTCTCCGTTTCTGCTGCCGTAGCGTCCGCCATTGTCGGCCGCCATCTGACCGATGCGCTCACCGACTTGCCGTTCTCGAAGTCGTCATGCACGTTCACAAAGAGCATCCCCCAGTGGCTTTGGAACCTACTACTACTGCCCCATAAGGGGCATTGATTGGCGCTCTACCGCACCCCGAGGTAGGCCGGGGCGCAACAACAGGCACCTTAGCTCGGCACACGGTAATCACCAAACAACGAGAGAAGGAGCAGATAATGGTCAAGAAGATTGTTGAGGAAGTTGAACAAGGCGGCATGAACGAACTACGGCCTGACTTCTTCCGTGAGCCCCCAGTGAAGTACACCGGGGGAGACCTGCCGTGGCAGTGGGAAGAGGATGGGATGATCGTGACACGCTCGGCGGCCTGGTCCGCGCCGGGTTGCCATGATGGCTGCGGCGTTCTCGTCTACACGGACAAGGACGGCAAGTTCATCAAGGTCGAGGGTGACGAGGCCAATCCGTTCTACAATGGCCGTCTCTGCGCGAGATGTCTTGCACTGCCCGAGGTCGTTCATCATCCCGATCGTCTGCTATACCCGATGAAACGTGACCCGAAGAACCGC
>CAZOSR010000156.1:0-4899 GCA_964582445.1 uncultured Coriobacteriaceae bacterium
ACGATGCGATCCATCGTCTCGAGCACCCGAACGGGGTGCAACCCGACTGCAGTCTCGCCGGAGAGCATCACGGCATCAACGCCATCGAAGATCGCGTTCGCCACATCCGATGCCTCAGCCCGCGTAGGACTCACCGATGCGGTCATGGACTCGAGCATCTGGGTCGCCACTATGACGGGAGTACCTGTTGCACGGCACTCCGTAACGATCCTGCGTTGCGCGACAGGAACCTCCTCGGGGGATGTCTCAACGCCCAGATCGCCCCGCGCGACCATCACCATGTCCGCGGCGGCAACGATTCCCGGCAGATCGCCCAGTGCCTCGTGCTTCTCGACCTTCGCGACGATGGGTACCCGCCTCTCCCCCATCTGCGCACGGAGCCTGGTGACGTCATCCGTGCATCGCACGAACGATTGCGCGATCAGATCGATGCCCGCATCCAGCGCCCAGGCCAGATTCTCCCGGTCGCGCTCGGTGATTCCATCAACGCTAAGCCGAACACCGGGGATGTTGACGCCCTTGTGGCTCGACAGGGGGCCGCCAACCCTCACAGAGGTCTTGACTGTGGTTCCATCCACAGCGGCGACCACCAACTCGACCCGCCCATCGTCAATGAGGATCCGGTCTCCAGGTATCACGTCGCCGGCAAGACCGGCGTGGCTGATGGTGGCCCCGCGCGCGTCACCCGGACCATCTTCGGCCCGAAGGTCGAACGATGCGCCCTCGGCAACCACCGTGTGTGGCGCCACATCGCCCAGCCGGATCTTGGCCCCGCCGAGATCGAGCATCACGGCCACATGGCGCCCTGCAGCTGCGGCGGCATCGCGCACGCCCTGGAGTTGACGCTCGAGCGTCTCCCGCGACGCGTGACCGGTGTTGAGACGCACGACATCGACACCGGTGTCCACGAGCGCCCGGAGCACCTCTGGACCATCGGATGCGGGCCCGAGCGTGGCAATGATCTTCGTCCGTCGCATACGCCCGTCCCTCCGCTGGAGCGGAAGCGGCCAGACGCCCGTACGGAGGCGTCTGGCCGTCGCAGTCCGCTATCGCTCGATGTTCGTGAATGCGGCCATCCCCGGGTAGACCGAAGAGCAGCCGAGTTCACCCTCGATGCGCAAGAGCTGATTGTACTTGGCCACCCGGTCGCTGCGGGCCGGTGCACCGGTCTTGATCTGTCCGGCATTCACCGCCAGGGCCACGTCGGCGATCGTGGTGTCTTCGGTCTCGCCGGACCGGTGCGAGATAACGGTGGTGTATCCCGCCCGGTGCGCCATCTGGATGGCCTCGAGGGTCTCTGTAAGCGAACCGATCTGGTTGAGCTTGATGAGGATGGAGTTGGCCACCCCCATCTCGATGCCTCGGGCAAGGCGCTCGGTGTTGGTGACGAAGAGGTCGTCGCCGACCAGCTGGACCCGATCACCCAGTCGGTCGGTGAGCAACTTCCACCCGTCCCAGTCCTCCTCGGCCATGCCGTCCTCGATCGAGATGATCGGATACCGCTCCACAAGCCCCACCCAGAAGTCCACCATCTCGGCACTGGTGAGCTCCCGGCCCTCGCCCGCAAGCACGTACACCCCGCGATCGGCGTCGTAGAACTCCGTGGATGCGGGATCGAGCGCGAACATGACCTGCTCGCCCAACGTGTAGCCCGCCGCTGTCACCGCGTCGGATATGACCTGCAGAGCCTCTTCGTTACTGCCGAGGTTGGGGGCAAACCCACCCTCGTCCCCTACGCCCGTCCCCAGATCACGTTCGTGCAGCACCTTCTTGAGCGTGTGGTAGATTTCGGCGCACATGCGCAGACCTTCCGCAAAGGAGCCCGCGCCCACCGGCATCACCATGAACTCCTGTAGGTCGACGTTGTTGTCCGCGTGCGCGCCTCCGTTGAGGATGTTCATCATCGGCACCGGCAGCGTAGACGCGTTGCAGCCTCCGATATACGAGTACAGGGTCAGCTCGCAGCTCTCCGCTGCCGCCTTGGCGGTAGCCAGGGACACGCCGAGTATGGCGTTGGCTCCGAGCGAACCCTTGTTGGGGGTCCCGTCGAGTTCGATGAGCGCCATATCGATGGCGCGCTGATCGGTCGCATCCATGCCGAGCAGCGCCGGGGCGATCACCTCATTGACGTTGGTCACCGCAGTGAGAACGCCTTTGCCGAGGTACCGCGCAGAGTCACCGTCGCGGAGCTCCACAGCCTCGAACGCTCCCGTGGACGCACCGCTCGGCACCGCCGCTCGCCCCCAGCTCCCGTCGTCGAGCGCGACCTCGACCTCCACCGTGGGATTCCCACGCGAATCGAGGACTTCCCGCGCCGTGATATCCGTGATGAAGCTCATCTGTGCCCCTTCTCCTCGTTCGTCGCACCCCGTATCGGGGCCCGCCCTGCACTGTGACCGCCGTATGTACGGACCCGTCTGGGCCCGCAGCGGCGAAACCTGCCCTCAGGCACCATTTCCGCGCTCGATATCCTTCGCCCTGCCCCAGAGCTCATCCCACTCCTCAGCCCCGAGTCCCTCGAGTGTTCGACCGGAATCGGCAGCCGCACGCTCCATCTCGCTGAATCGCCGCGAGAACTTGTCGCACGTGCGGCGGAGCGCCGTCTCTGAGTCGATGCCCATCTTGCGGGCGACGTTCACCACCGTGAACAGCAGGTCGCCGAGCTCCTCCTCCGCCTCGGGAGACCCCGGCTCCGTTGAGGTGAGCTCCTCGATCTCCTCGTGCACCTTGTCCCATACGCCGGCCAAGTCCTCCCACTCGAAGCCCGCCGCAGCGGCGCGCCGTGAGATCTTGTGCGCGCGCACGAGCGCGGGGAATGCAGCGGGGATGTCGGCGACCACGCCGCCGCCCTCACGCTCTTCCCGCTTGACCGCATCCCAGGTGCGCGTGACCTCCTCGGCCGTCTCGGCAACAACGGTACCGAAAACGTGCGGGTGTCGCCTGCGGATCTTCGCGGTGATACCTGCAACCACATCATCGATGGTGAAAGCCCCGTCATCCGCCGCGATCTGGGCGTTCAGGACTACCTGCAGCAGAACGTCGCCGAGTTCGTCAGCGATAGCCGTGGGGTCACCAGCATCGATCGCCGCGACGGCCTCGTACGCCTCCTCGACCATGTGTGGAGCGAGCGACGCATGTGTCTGCTCGCGGTCCCACGGACAACCATCGGGGGCGCGCAGCGCTGCGATGGTACGCACGAGCTCCCCGAAGCCTCCAGGTGGTTCGATGCGGGTGGGGGGCAGATACAGGGCGCTCTGCCGCGGCAGCACCGGAATCGAGCCGAGTCCGTCCACGCTCGATCGCGTCAGCTCGAATCCGCCGGACGGCAATCCACTGGCGATCACAACGCTGTGATCGCGGTCGTAGAAGCGACGGAGCCGCCGCGCGGCGGCATGGGCCTGTATGGTGTTATCCACGCCCGTTACGATCAGATGCGCGTCACGGCGCAGGTCTGCTACCGCGAGAGCATCAGCATCCACCAGCTCGAGATCTGCCGTTGCGTCGATGTCGAGCGCGAGCATAAGCACCTGCAGTGGCGATGCGATAGGGAACACGTCGACACTATCCTGGGTCCTCGAGAGGACGGCGGATATCAACCCTTCGCGTATCAGCGGGTAGCCGCTCGCCACAAGCGCAACATCGCCGCTATCCGCCTGACGCAACAGCGCCTCGACCACATCGGAGGCTGGCGCGCGTTCTGTGATGCCCAGGTCGGCGAATGAGCGTGGTGTGATGCCGAGCGACGAGAGCATCTGTGCTGATGCTCCCGTCGCGGACGGCACTATGACGGTCGTCGCCTGACGCAGTCGAGCCACGGCCCGGATGTCGGGCATGCCTTCCGCGTCGGGCTCAAGCCCGACGATTGCGATGGAACCCACGGCCCGCCCCCTCCCGGCTGCCTGCTACTCCGCAGGCTTCAGGGCCTCGTCCAGGTACTCGATCTCAGCGCTCTCGCGCAGTCTGGCCACGTACTGCTGCAGCGCGAGTTCGTCGCTGCTTGCCGTGAGCATATCGGCGAGATCAGTCGGTACGTCCGCGATGGGGGTACCCTCGAGCACCTCGTCCTGCTTCCAGATGATGTGCCACCCGAACTGTGACTGCACGGGATCGCTGATCTTGCCCACCTCGAGCTCCTCGGCAGCGGTCGCGAACTCCGCGACGTACTCGGAGGCCTGGGCCCACCCGAGGGTACCGCCGGTGGCCGCGCTCCCCGGATCGGTCGAGTTGGCGGATGCGAGCTCGGCGAAGTCCTCGCCGCCGCGCGCCTTCTCGGCGAGTTCGGTGGCAAGCGCCTCATCGTCGACCAGGATGTGCGACAGGAGCGAATACGTGGCGGGGACCGACGTCATGGTCCCTTCAGCCGACGCCTGCACCCGGAGGAACTCGTTTGCCAGCTGGTCCCGGACGCTCTTGCGCACGTCGTCCATCTCCAGGCCGGCCTCAGCGATCTGCTCCTCGATCGCCGCATCGTCAGCGCCGCCCATCAGCAACGATAGCCGCTCGGTGACGGCATCCTCGCTGAGGTCCGCGCCCAGCTCTTCGGCCTCTTTGGTGATGAGCGCGCTCTCGACCAGCATCTGCAGGATCTGCTTCTTGTACTCGGCAGCGGTGGCCTCATCCAGCTCGCCCCCCGCCTGCGCAACGATCTGGTCGTAGATGCTCTCAAGCTCGGTGCGATCGATATCAACGCCATTCACGCGGGCGATCGTGTCCTTTGACCCGCCCCCGAACAGTGAGCCACCGTCGCCTGAGCAGCCTGCCAGGGCGCCTGCAACGAGAGCTGCGAGCAGTAGAGCGGCAATGCCGCGAGTGATTCGCACGATGTTGCCTTTCCCTAGGATTCGTTGTGGCCACCTGAGGGGCCTTTGACTGCCGAGAGTATAGCACCCAGGGCGCGCA
>CAZOSR010000157.1:0-4891 GCA_964582445.1 uncultured Coriobacteriaceae bacterium
TGCACGGGCTGGAGCATCTTGGAGCCGAGATAGCGTTCGAGCACGGCTACATCGACGCGCTCGCCCCCGAGGGTCTCAGCGGCGCACAGGTCATTCTGGATTTCCCGAGCGTGGGAGCCACGGAGAACCTGCTCATGGCGTCGGTGCTCGCCAACGGGACGACGGTGATCGAGAACGCTGCCCGCGAGCCGGAGATCGGCGATCTGGTGGACATGCTCGTGGCTATGGGGGCCCGGATCTCCGGTCGTGGGTCGTCCACGCTCGAGATCGAGGGTGTGAGCGAGCTGTCACCGGTGGAGCATACGACCATCGGCGATCGCATAGAGGCCGGCACGTTCATCGTCGCGGGCGCTCTGACCGGCGGACCCGTGACCGTGACCGGCTTCGACCCCGCTCATCTCGAGATGCTGTTCACCAAGATGCGAGCGGCAGGCTGCACACTCGACGTGCAGGGCGATTCGGTTGCCGTGACGCGGACGGAAGCCATCAGGCCGGTCGACGTGGCGACCTTGCCGTATCCAGGATTTCCCACCGATATGCAGGCGCAGTTCATGGCTCTCATGGCGCTGGCCGATGGTGACTCGGTCATCACCGAGAACGTCTTTGAGAACCGGTTCATGTTCGCCGACGAGATCAAGCGCATGGGCGCAGATGTCGAGGTCGAGGGACACCGGGCACTCGTGCGCGGCGTGTCCGGCTTGCAGGGTGCGCCGGTCGTGTGCCCCGACCTCCGCGGCGGAGCTGCGCTCGTGCTCGCGGGGCTGGTCGCCGAGGGCGACACCGTGGTGACCGACATCCATCACATCATGCGCGGCTACGAGGACTTCACCGGGAAGCTCGCGGCACTCGGAGCCCACATCGTACTGGACGGGGAGTAGGAGGCGGCCATGCTCGATACAGACGCGATCAAGGCGATCATTCCGCACCGGGAGCCGTTCCTGCTTGTCGACCGGGTGATCGAGTACGAGCCCGGCGTCAGCGCCGTCGCGGAGCTTGACGTGCGCGAGGACGCCTTCTGGGTGCGGGGGCACTTCCCCGGACATCCGGTGATGCCGGGTGTGCTCATCGTGGAGGCCATGGCGCAGGTTGGCGCGGTTGCGCTGCTTTCCCGGCCGGAGAACGCCGGCAGGATCGCGTTCTTCGCAGGAATCGACCAGGTGCGGTTCAAGCGGCAGGTCGTCCCGGGCGACACACTGACCATGCGGGTAGAGATCACGCGCTCGCGCGGCAAGATCGGTTTCGGTGAGGGCGTGGCGCTCGTGGGGACGACGCTGGCGTGCTCCGGGCAGCTGATGTTCGCGGTAGAATAGCAAGGTTGTCCGCGTGCGATCAGCGCACCGGACACTCGATGTGAGAGGACGATGATGGGACTCAGGGAGCGGATCGAGAGCGGCGAGGCGGTTCTCGGCGTAGTCGGACTCGGCTACGTTGGCCTGCCGCTGGCGGTCGAGATGGCAAAGGCGGGCCACCGTGTGATCGGCCTCGAGGTGTCCGCCGAGAAGACCGGACTTGTGAATGGCGGGACGAGTTACATCCCGGACGTGCCAACAGACGAGTTGGCCGAGCTGGTACGCGCCGGGCTGATCGAAGCCACGACGGACTTCTCACGCGCGGGGGAGACGGATGCGATCGCTATCTGCGTTCCCACGCCGCTCGACGAGATGAAGGAGCCGGACACCTCGTACATGGAGACGGCAGCCAGTTCCGTTGTGCCATACCTGCATCCTGAGATGCTCATCACGCTGGAGTCCACCACGTATCCCGGAACCACCGAGGAGGTCATCCAGCCCATTCTTGAGGCTGGCGGTCTCAAGGTCGGCACCGATCTCTACCTGGCGTTCTCGCCCGAGCGCGTGGACCCCGGCAATCCCGTCTACCAGACACGCAACACGCCGAAGGTCGTGGGCGGTGTCACTCCGGCGTGTACGGAGCATGCAGTGGCGCTCTATAGCCGCTACATCGATACGGTCGTGCCCGTGAGCTCCACCCGCGTGGCAGAGATGACCAAGCTCCTTGAGAACACGTTCCGCGGGGTGAACATCGCGCTGATGAACGAGCTTCTCATGCTGTGCGAGCGTATGGACATCAGCTTGTGGGAGGTCATCGACGCAGCCAAGACCAAGCCCTTCGGCTACATGGCGTTCTATCCCGGTCCGGGCCTGGGCGGCCACTGCATCCCGATCGACCCGTTCTACCTCTCATGGAAGGCCAAGGAGTTCGATTTTCGGACGGAGTTCATCGACCTCTCGGGGCGCATCAACGAGAACATGCCGTACTACGTGATCAACCGGCTGATGGATGCGATGAACGACCAGCGCAAGCCACTCGCCGACTCCAAGGTGCTGATCCTGGGCGTCGCCTACAAGGCGGACATCGACGACATGCGCGAGTCTCCGGCGATTCGCATCGCCGAGCTGCTCCTCGAGAAGCAGGCGGACATCGTGTACCACGATCCGTTCGTCCCCGCGTTCACCGTTTCAGGCGTCGAGGTGCCGTCCGTCGACCTGACCCCGGAGACGGTCGCCGGGGCGGACGTGGTGCTCATCATCACGGCCCATAGCGATGTCGACTACGCGATGGTAGCCGGGAATGCTCCCCTCGTATTCGACACACGCAATGCGCTCCCCGGTGTCGATAACCAGAACGTGGTGCGACTGTGAGCGCCGCGGCGCCCGTCAGAGTCGGAGTCGTCGGCTTCGGCTACTGGGGCCCTAACCTGGTGCGCAACGTCCACAAGCTCGGAGATGCGGAGCTCGTGGCCGTGTGCGATGCCACGCCGGCGAACCTGAACAAGTTCTCAGCTGCCTACCCCGGCAAACCCACGTGTGAGAGCCTGGAGGACATGCTGGGTCTGCATGACGTCGACGCGGTCATCGTCGCGACTTCGGCGCCGAGCCACTACCCGGTGGCTCGGGCGGTGCTCCAGGCCGGTAAGCACTGTTTCGTCGAGAAGCCGCTCACGCTCACGAGCAAGGATGCAGCAGACCTCGTGCGCATCGCCGATGAGAACGACCTCGTGCTGATGGTCGGGCACCTCATGGTCTACCACTCGGCCGTGAACTTCATCAAAGAGGTCATCGACTCGGGCGAACTCGGCAACGTGCTCTACCTCTACGCACAGCGCCTGAACCTCGGCAAGGTGCGTACCGAGGAGAACGCGTTCTGGTCGCTTGCACCGCACGACGTCTCCATCGTGAACTACCTGCTCGGCGAGGCGCCCGTCAGCGTCTCAGCCACTGGAGCCGCCTACATCAACAAGAGCGTTGAGGATACGGTATTCGCGAACCTGCACTTCGCCTCGGGCCGTATGGCCAACATCCATGTGAGTTGGCTCGACCCGCACAAGACGCGCAAGTTCACGATCGTCGGCACCAAGAAGATGCTCGTGTTCGACGACATGGAGGCCACCGAGAAGATCTGGATCTACGACAAGGGCGTTGGCGCTCCATCCGATGCGATGAGCTACGGTGAGGATCTCACGCTGCGCTTTGGCGAGATCAAGGCGCCGTTCCTCAAGATGGCCGAACCGCTGTCGCTCGAGGTGCAGCACTTCCTGGACTGCTGCCGCAGCGGCGAGCGACCGCGCTCGAGCGGCCGTGAGGGACTCGAAGTGGTTCGCGTGCTCGAAGCGGTGAGCGAGTCGATTGCAGCCGGGGGCGCCCCCGTGGACACACGACTGGAGGTCTGATGACTGCGTACGTGCATCCGTCGGTGCAGGTGGGAGAGCGCTTCTCGCCGTCACCGTTCTGTGTGATCGATGAGGATGTCGTCATCGGAGACGATGTCACGGTCGGATCGTTCGTGCACATATTCGCCGGTGCTCGCATCGGGAGCGGTACGACCATCGGCGACGGGGCGATGGTAGGCAAGTCGCCCAAGCTCGCCAAGTCCTCAACGGCAAAGGGCGGCCCGCTCGACGGGCTGGTGCTCGGTGAGAACTGCGTCGTGGGCAATCACGCGGTGTTGATGGCTGGCACGTCGTTCGGCTCCGACTGTGTCATCGCCGACGGGGCTGGGGTACGCGAGCGCTGCACCATCGGTGATCGCGTGGTCATCGGGCGCAACGTCACGGTCGAGAACGACACCACGATCGGAAGCCGTACGCGCGTGCAGACCGGCGCGTACGTTACCGCGTATGTGACCATAGAGGAGGATGTGTTCATCGCTCCGATGGTGGTCACCACCAACGACAACTACATGGGTCGCACCGAGAAGCGGCTCAAGGAGATGCGCGGCTGTACGGTCCGACGCGGTGCACGTGTGGGTGGCGGTTCGCACATCCTGCCCGGGATCGAGATCGGCGAGGAAGGATTCGTGGCCACCGGCTCCGTAGTGACGCGCAACGTGCCTGCGCACGCGGTGGTCATGGGTGTCCCCGCTCGCCAGGTACGCGATGTCGCGGCGGAGGAGCTGCTCGAGAACCAGTGAACGGAAGCGTTACGGATGGGGTCGGCTCCGGCACGGCCCATTCGTGCATGTCACAATCGGACGGATCCCACTAGACGGAACGTCATTAAGGAGTGCGCCATGGGTGTTCCCCTGCTCGATCTCAAGGCCCAGTATCGCGAGCTTCAGACGGAGCTCGACGCCGCCATCGGCGACGTGATGGCCAATGCAGCGTTCATCGGCGGCCCGAAGGTCAAGGCTCTCGAGGAGGCCATCGCCGGGTACTGCGGCACGGAGCACGCGGTTGCCTGTGGTAACGGCACCGACGCGCTCTTCCTGATCATGGCGGCCATGGGCATCGGTCGTGGCGACGAGGTCATCACCACGCCGTTCACCTTCTGGGCGACCGTCGAGTGCATCCATCACGTGGGCGCGAACCCCGTGTTCGTGGACGTCGAGCCCGGCACCTACAACATGGACGTCTCGCAGGTCGAGGCGGCCATCA
>CAZOSR010000158.1:0-4879 GCA_964582445.1 uncultured Coriobacteriaceae bacterium
ACCCGACTGCACCATGACGCCGTCGCCTGCATACGCCTCGTCCCACGGCACGTCGTTCGTGACACGCTCCGCCACCCCGCCGAGTTCCGCGAGAAGCGGGTCATCGTCGGCCAGAACCACCGGCGGCACCGGCAGGCCGTACGTGCGCGCGAACTCGAAGTCGCGCTCATCACCGCTCGGCACCGCCATGACCGCGCCCGTGCCGTACTCCATGAGCACGTAGTTGCTCACCCAAACGGGAACCTTCTCCCCGTTAACGGGGTTCACGACGTAGCGCCCTGTGAACGCGCCGAGCTTCTCCGTCTCGCCGCTCGCCCGCTCAACCGCGGTCTCTCGCGCAGCGGCAGCTACCACAGCCTGCACCGCATCGGCGTACTCCGTGCCATCGGTCAGCTCACGCACCAATGGGTGTTCCGGCGCCAACAAGAAGAACGAGCAGCCGAAGAGCGTGTCGGGCCGCGTGGTGAAGACCGTTATCGACTGACCACGCGCCTCACCATCGGCGTCGCACAGATCGAAGTCCACCTCTGCGCCCTCAGAGCGGCCGATCCAGTTCGCCTGCATCGTCTTCACACGCTCGGGCCAGCCGGTGAGCGTATCGAGGTCGTCGAGCAACTCCTGCGCATACTCGGTGATCTTGAAGTACCACTGCTCGAGGTCGCGCTTCTCCACGATGCTCTTGCAGCGCCAGCACACGCCATCGCCGATCACCTGCTCGTTGGCAAGCACCGTCTTGCAGTCTGGACACCAGTTGACCGGTGACTGCTTGCGCTCCACCAGGCCGCGCTCCCAGAACTTGAGGAAGATCCACTGCCCCCAGCGGTAGTAGTCAACGTCACAGCTCTTGACCGTGCGATCCCAGTCGTAGCTGAACCCCATTCGCTTGAACGATGCAGCCTGTGTATCGATATTGGCGTACGTCCACTTTGCGGGATGCGTGGCGTTCTTAATGGCAGCGTTCTCAGCGGGCAGGCCGAAGGCGTCCCAGCCGATGGGGTGTAGTACGTTGAATCCGCGCATCGTGTAGTAGCGCGCAACCACGTCGCCGATGGAGTAGTTGCGTACGTGCCCCATATGGATGTCGCCTGAGGGATACGGGAACATCTCGAGGATGTACTTCTTCGGCTTCTGTGCGTCCTCAGTGACCGAGTACAGCCCTTCGGCATCCCAAACGGCCTGCCACTTCTCCTCGATCTCATGCGGTTCGTACGGTCTGCTGCTCACGAGTGTCCTCCGACTCGGGGTGTGTGGTATCCGCCCATGATAGCCGAGTGGGCACGGCGCGAGAATCGCGTCATGCCCACCTTCGCGTACCACACGGCAGCGCTGACGTAGAAGACACACGTACCGGTCGGTCCGCTACTCGACGACCTTCACGGTGACCGAGAACGTGTCCTCCGGTTCGACACTCTCGAATGCCCGCGCATACTCCAGCTCGAGCGTGCCCTCACCCACAGCGACCGCGTCGTATGCCAGTATCATCACGCCGCCTGAGCCCAGCGCGTCGGACGACGGCTCAAACGTCGGCTCACCCTGGGACTCAAGCACCGCTGGGACCTCGGACTCGAGCCAGCTGTAGCCTGTTGTCGGGTTGCCTTCAAGCTCGACTGTCACCGTCCCGCCGTTCCTGACCGTCACCGTTCCGCCATCGTCATCAGCAGTGAGCGTCACGTCCATGGCAGCCGTGCAGCCAGCGGCCATGGCCAACGTCCCTGCAGCAACCGTGGCGATGATGACCATTGTGATCCGTCTCATCTGACCCACCTCCCCGGACGTGTATGCCCATATGACGCGCACCCTGACGCGGAAGTTCCGGCGCGTTGGATCATCATGGTGACCGAGCCGGACGCAGAGAGGGCCCGGACTCTCATCCGGACCCTCTCGTCTCTTCTCTTGGTGGAGCCAAGGGGGATCGAATTCCCGAAGAGGCCAATCGTGGGCAGTCTCACCGCGTCTCATTCCGTACCCTGAAACGCCCATCCTCGCAGGTCAGGCTATGCGTTTGCGTCTGCGCGTGTCTCATCCGGTGTCACACCGTTCTGGTACGGTTCACGCGCATTTCGTTGCGATTTCGTGTACGGACCGCGCTCCCCCGGCGAGGGCGAGTAACTCGGAGTGGCACACGAACGGGATATGAAGCGGACAACAACAGGGAGGCACCATCATGGCGACAAGCATCAAGTACGTTGGCGAGGAGCTCGAGTGGCTCGAGCGTATCGCCGAGGGACGCGACCAGGACCAGACGCTCGGATCGCTGCTGGCAGAGCTCCGCGCGGCCGATCGGGACTACTGGGCGCATGAGGCGTCGATCAGCGGCGACGTGGCGCTACACCTCGCGGGCGTGATCGCGGACGGCGACTCAATGAGGGCCGTCGCAATCGAGCGTGCGGCGCGTGAGGAGCTGTATCCGACCGCGTAGCAGCGCACATCATCGCGAGCGTTGGGGCCGTCCTTCGGGGCGGCCCCTTCGCGTGTCCTACCGCTCATGCCGAGTGCGGGGCCTACGATGTCGCGGACGCGGGTGGTGGTACCCCCTGTGGCCCCGGGTCCCGAGGGGTTGTTTGGGGATGCCCACTCCATCCGCGCCCGCGCCTTCGGTCGCTCAAGCTCGGCAAGAGCGGAGCCGAGGCGGTAGAGCTCGGACAGCGTGAACGGGCCTCCTGCGGCCGTGTGGCGCGTCTGGCGGGGCCTGGGGACCGGGGGCGGGTCACTCACGGGCACGCTATCACCGATACCCCGCCATGCCGGGCGTGAGACTTCCCCGCGATTCCACGATTCCGAGTTGCGCGATCCGCGACGTTTCATCGCCGATGATGCAACGAAACTCGGAGTTTACGGACACCGGGTAGGGGCTTCTAGACTTCCAGATTTGCCCGCGTGTGCGGCAGGGGCGCAATCGGGGTCCCGGACTCTATCTCGCCCATGAGTGCATAGGCCCCGGTCACGTAAGCCGGTCGTCACCCCTGATTGGCGAGAAACGGGAGTCGCGCCCGGAGTGGCGGCAACGAGGTCCGGGTGTACGGTCACCACGATGCAAGGCCGCCTATGGGTGTCGCCCTACCTCACGCGCTGCACGCGCCCGTGTAGCGCCACCACGCACCCGTTGCCGGTGTCGGCGGGTGCCGGTGCCTCGGTGGTGCGTCTGTGCGTCTGCGGGCGCTTGGAGCGCGGGCCGGGGCCGAGCACTAGCGCCAGCGCCTCGGTGCGACGGGAGCAGGCAGCGACGTAAGCGATCTCATCGCGGGCAGGGTGCAGGCGTGACAGCGCCGTATCCGCGAGGCGGAGCGCGGTTTGTGGGTCGGTCGTGATCGCCATGAGCGTGTGCCTTTCAGGTTGATGTGCGGAAGCCCGCCACCTCCAGGCAGCGGGCCTCCGGTCGTGTGGCGGGCCAGGAGTCCCCCGCACCGGCCTGACCTCCTCACCTCTTTCGCGCCACCATGTGGGCGCCGGGCAGGCGAGGCGTGGCGGCCGCTGTCAGGCGAAGCGGCCTCGAAAAGTGGTGGCGGAACAGTGGACGCCACCAACTGCGACCCGAGCATCCGGTGCGGCCGGACCGAGGAGATGCGACCGCACCGGTGATGCACTAGGACGATGCGTCGGCCACTGCCGCGATCGCGTCCTCGCAGTAGCAGAACGCGTCCGGGAACCTGACCTGCAGCGCGTAGCGGCCCTCAGCGAGCAGGGTGTAGGCGTTGTTGATGAACTGGTCATCCACAAGGCCCATCTCCACGTTGTCGATCTCCTTCGTGAGCAACGTGGCACCGAGCGCCGAGTAGACGATCATGCCGTGGTGGGTGACACCTGCGGCCGGATCGTGGACGGCAAGCCCAGCGTCTACGACCACCTCGAGGCTCCACACGCGCCCGCCCTGCTTGACCTGGAGGTACGCCTTGTTGTCGTCCTTCAGGAGGTCGAGCGTCTCGTCCACGAGCGGCGACACGGCGACGTGCGTCGGGGCGAAGCCGCTGTTGACGTAGACGGCGGTCGCCATGCGGCGGATCGCGTCGTAGGCGTTGTCGCCCACCGCGATCGTGTGCGTCTGGATGCCCACGGTGTTCGTGATGCCGGTGATACCGCTCGCGTTGGCGCCGGTCAGCACCTCGCGAGACTTTGCCTGCGCGAGTCCGGTCATGAGCTCACCGCGGATGGTCGTGTCGAGCATCGCCCAGTCGGACGCTTCGGTCTTGGTGATCGGCGTGTGATGCGCGATCCAGGCCAGCGGCGCGGTGTGCTCGGTCCAGACGTAGGTGCTCTCGGGCTTGTCGGAGCCATCGGCCCACTGCGCGGCGGCGTTGACCTTCGCACCACGGCGAAGGTAGGTCACCTGGCCGTTCGTGGTGCCCTGCTGGATCGTGTCGGCGAAGCTGCGCGGGAGGTCGCCGAAGCGCGGCACGGTCGGGTCGGTCACGCCGGGGTTGGCCGGGAGCGTGATCGCGGCGCGGAAGCCGGGCTTGATGCCGGTGAACTCGCTTCTGAAGCCGAGCGCTTGCGTGGTGATGTTCTGCGGGTCGGAGTGGCTCACAAGGTGGCCGCTGGACGTGGTGCGGGCGTTCTGTTCGCTGGCGAGCGCCTCGGCGAGCTGGTCCTGAAGTCCGTCGATCTGACCGGACCACGTGTACAGCTTCTCGGTGCGGTCAGCGGCGTTCTGCGGGTACTTGTCCATCCGGTCCTGAAGGGTGCGAATCTTGTTGAAGAGCTCAATGCTCGTGGCCACGGGGGCCTCCTAACTTCGTTGGGTCGGGTCCGGCACTGCCTCGCTCGCATCCGGCTCCGGAGCTCCTGCCCCGGCCGCTCCCGGCCCCTGGCCGGTTGCGTTGCCCCGCTTGCGTCGCGTGCCGCTTCTGAAACGGGTCAGGCTCCTGCCGCGCCCGTCGAACTC
>CAZOSR010000159.1:0-2976 GCA_964582445.1 uncultured Coriobacteriaceae bacterium
GCGCCATCGGCACCGACATCTCCAAGAACTCCGGCCTCGACGCCCCCACCGCCGCCGAGGCGGCCGAGGGCGGCAAGCAGGAGTTCAAGACCACGTCCCCGCAGGATGCAGCGCGCGTGATCATCGAAGCGATGGAGGCCGACAAGTTCCGCGCCACCATCGGCAAGGACGCCGCGATGATGGACCGCCTCTCGCGCCTGATGCCCGAGCGCGCGGCGGCCATCATCTACAAGCAGATGAAGAGCCTGCTGGGATAGGGGTGGTTCAGCGACCCCGCGGGTACAGGATGCGCTCGGCCGCATAGGCGACGCGCGGGTAGGTAATGGCCTGCTGGCCGTCGATCGCGGCGTCGCCCTGCTCGATGGCGATCGCTACGGCCGGTGCCGCCACGAGCGTGCAGCGGCGCAACACCCAGAGCGGCAGGGCGCCGAAGACGATCGCGTTGCCGAGCCCCACCAAGGTCCCGACCCCCATGAGCATCGCCGAGGCCAACACAAGAGCGGCCCAGTCGGGGGCGCCGCTATCGGTGGCCGCATACGCCAGCCGGTGGAACCAGACGTGTGTGTACGGCTCCAGAAGAGCGATCTCCACAGGGAGCCAGGCCAAAACGGCCACAACGGAGAGGGAGGCTGCGAACAGTCCGGCGGGGAACCGCCGCGCCGCTTCAGATGCACCCGCCTCAGCACGGGCGAGAACGACGTCATCGACCTCGATACCGCGTTCGACGGGCACGCCCACCAGCCGTGCGAGCGGAATCCAGAGGCTCACGGGGCCGCCGAATACGAGACGGAGCCACGTGCGTTCGGTGCGCCCGATCGGAAGGATCTCGTACGGCACATCCACGTCCACGGTGTTCCTCTCACGCGCAGATCGAGCTTCATCCCTTCATCGGCTCCTGGGCCGCGCAGCTTGATGCCAACAAGCGGGAGTCGACAGGCTGAGGTTTCGCCAACCGCAGGCTTGGGGTATACCGGTAAGCGGCGCGCCAGCTCATCTGGCACGCCATCGGTGTGTCTAAAGCCAAGGGGAAACACATGACTACCGCAACACATCCCGTCCTTCAGGTTCGAGCACTCACCAAGCGCTACGGCGATCTCGAGGCAGTCCGCGGCATCGATTTCGAGGTCGCGCCCGGTGAGATCTTCGCGCTCATCGGCCCCAACGGCGCTGGGAAGACCACGACCCTCAGGATGGTCGCCACCATCCTGAGGCCCACGTCCGGGGAGATACTCGCCAACGGCTGCGACGCCGTGGCTGATCCGGACCGCATGCGTCAGCAGATCTCCTACCTGCCCGAGGAGGCTGGCGCATACAAGAATCTCAAGGCCATCGACTACCTGAAGTTCGTCGCTGAGATCTTCTTTGATGACCGGGAACGTGCAGCGCGCGCCGTTGAGGTCGGGCGTGAGGTCTCAGGCCTCGGCGAGCGGCTCAATGACAAGCTCGGTAGTTACTCCAAGGGTATGACCCGCAAGCTGCTGCTGGCCCGCACCGTCATGACCGAGCCAACGCTTGCCATACTTGACGAGCCCACGAGCGGACTAGACGTCATCAACGCGATCGAACTCCGGGAGCGCATCAAGGAGATGGCGCGCAACGGGATGTCAGTGCTGCTGTCGAGCCATAACATGCTCGAGATTGAATACCTGTCGGACCGCGTTGCGATGATCGCCGCCGGCCGAATCCATGCCACTGGCACGCCCGCCGAACTGAAAGCTGCATACGCCGCCGACAACCTCGAACAGGTCTTCGCACGAGTCGCGCGTGACGGTAAGGAGGTCGCAGCGTGAGGCGCTTCATGGTCCTTCTCAAGAAAGAGTTGAGCGAGTTGCTGACGGTGCAGACGCTGCTGCCGTTCGCCGTGGTCGTCCTGATGTTCATGGGACTTGGCCAGACGCTCTCATCCGTGAGCGCGGATGCGGAGACCTCGTTCGTGATCGCGGTCGCCGATCACGACGGCGGGGCGCTCAGCGGCGCAGTGATCGCAGCACTCGAGCAGGCCGGGCTGGAGCCGGCGGTTGTTGACTCGGTGATCGACGATGACACTGCCGCCCGCGTGTTCGATGAAACCGGAGCCAACATCGCTGTCGAGATTCCAGAGGGCTTCGCCGCGGGGCTTGCGGCCGGTGAGCAGCAGCGAATCGAGTCGTGGGCACGCGTCCGCAATTTCTCGTTCGTCGGCAACCAGGACATCGCATCGCTGGCCGGAGCGCTTGAGGTAGTGAACTCGACGATAGCGGCCACCATCGCAGGCGAGGCGGCGCCGAACGTGCCGGCCACCCTGCTGCAGCGCCCGGTCGTTCCCGAGGAGCACGTGATGGTGGGCGACAACACCGCCGAGGCCTCGGCATCCGCGGTCATGGGATTCGTCAGCCAGCAGACCATGTTCATCCCGATCGTGCTCTTCCTTGTGATCGTGTTCGCGGCACAGATGATCGCAACCGCAGTGGCCACGGAGAAGGAGAACAAGACGCTGGAGACGCTCCTCTCGTACCCGGTCAGTCGGACCAGCATCGTGACATCCAAGATGGTGGCTGCGGGACTGGTCGCGCTGCTCGCCGCCGGGGCGTACATGTTCGGCATGTCCGAGTATATGGGCGGCATCGAAAGCGGTTTCGGTGGTGGAACCGGGGCGGAAGCGGCACTCGAGGCGTCTGACGCAGTGATGCAGCAGCTTGGCCTCACATTCAGTACGAGCGACTACCTCATGCTTGGCCTCACGCTCTTCGCCAGCATCCTGACCGCGCTGGCGATCGCCATCATCCTTGGTGCGTTCGCCGAGAACGTGAAGTCAGTGGGGACGCTGATCATGCCGCTCATGGTGCTGCTGCTCATCCCCTACTTCCTGACGCTCTTCCTGGACCTCTCGGTGTTGCCGGACGTCGCGCGGTATGCCGTGCTCGCAATCCCGTTCACCTACCCGTTCATCACGGGGCCGAATCTGTTCCTCGGCAACTACGGGATCGTGTGGTGGGG
>CAZOSR010000159.1:3076-4838 GCA_964582445.1 uncultured Coriobacteriaceae bacterium
GTAGCGAAGTTCAGCCGCACGAACCCGTGGCCGTGCTCGCCGAAGTCCGGACCCGGGTTCAGCGCTACCCGCGCGTGCTCGAGCAGCCAGGCTGCAGGATCGTCGCCGAGACCGTACGCACGAAGATCCAGCCATGCGAGATAGGTGGCCTCTGGCATCGCCATTCGCGCGTCGGGGAGCTTTGCTGCCACACGGGCGGCGAAGTGGTCACGCTGCTCGACGAGGAACCTCATGGTCTCCGCAAGCCACGCCTCGCCCTCTGTGAGCGCTGCGAGCGCGGCCGCCGCACCCGGCGTGGCGACAGCGCCGAGCAGGTGGTCTGGCAGCGCTGCCACGCGTGCGTCGATACAGGGATCGCTGATGTGGCCCACGGCACAGCGCAAGCCAGCGATGTTGAACGCCTTGCTAGCGGCTGTCGCGGTCACAACGCGCACGCCCTCGGTAGCAGGCAGAGACTCGAACGGGATATGGCGGGCGCCTGGAAACACGATGTCGGCCCATATCTCATCACTGATGACGAGCAGATCGTGGCGGCGGGCGACCTCGGCCACAGCCGAGAGCTCCTCAGTGGTGAACGCGCGACCCGTGGGATTATGCGGGTTGCACATCAGGATCGCCGAGACGCGACCGCTGCCGTCAATGGGGCCGGTGACCGCAGCCTCGAGCCGCTCCGGGTCGATATGCCACGTACCCGGATCGAGCGGGCAGTCGACCGCACGGCGACCCGCACTGCTGATGCAGCGGAAGAACGGTGGATAGACGGGCGTCAGAAGCACCACGCCGTCATCCGGCTCCGTGCCGGCCCACAGCGCAAGCTCCACGGCCTGCAGTACGTCAGTGAAGAGCCTCAGGCCCTCCGCACCGGGGCTCCACCCGTGACGTCGCGAGAGCCACGAGTGCCACGCCTCGGGCAACGCGTCCGTCGCACCGAACGAATAGCCGAAGTCGCGCCGGTCAACGATGGCGCGCACCGCCTCGGTCACGACGGGTGCCGTCGGGAGGTCCATATCGGCGATCCAACACGGAAGAACGTCGGCAGGATAGCGTGACCACTTCACGCTATCGAGTGCGCGAAGACGCACAAGGTCATCGCCCAACGCCACGTTCGCGATACCGTCGTTCACCGCAAGACCTCCTCGCTCATGGTGGTGCCGTTCTCACCGCGAAACTGCGTGCGGTACAGCTCGGCATAGAGGCCGCCGTTCTCCAGCAACTCCTCATGCCGGCCCGCCTCAACGATACTCCCACCGCTCACCACGAGGATGCGATCGGCGTCACGGACAGTGGAGAGGCGGTGTGCGATCACGATCGACGTGCGGCCCGCGAGCGCGGTTGCCAGCGCTCGCTGCACTGCAAGCTCGGACTCCGAGTCCAGGTGCGCGGTGGCCTCATCAAGCACGACGACATCGGGGGCCTTGAGCAGCAGCCTCGCGATGGCGAGCCGCTGCTTCTCGCCGCCCGACAACCGGTACCCGCGCTCGCCCACGAGGGTATCCAGGCCTTCCGGGAGTGAGTCCACCAGGCCAGCTATCTGCGCGCCCACGAGCGCCTCGCGGAGCTCGCCGTTCGTGGCGTCGGGTTTGGCGTAGAGCAGGTTGGCGCGGATGGTGTCGTGGAACATGTGCGGATCCTGCGTGACCATGCTCACCACGTCACGAAGCGACTCCAGGGTCACGTCACGCACGTCTGCTCCATTGATGCGCACAGCGCCCCCGGTGACATCGTACAGGCGCGGGATCAGGTAGCTGAGCGTCGTCTTGCC
>CAZOSR010000160.1:0-4834 GCA_964582445.1 uncultured Coriobacteriaceae bacterium
CCCCCCCCCCCCCCCCCCCCCCCCCCCCCCCCCCCCCCCCCCCCGCGCCCCCCCCAGCATCATCGAGTGGTCGATCTGCAGCGCGTAGACGGGGGGTCTGCAATGCGGCGACACGCAATCTGGTGGGTATTGGTGATCGCAGCGATGGTGTGTGCCACCCTAGCACCTGAGGTGGCTCTCGGATTGCCTGGTGCCGCTACGACCTACGTACTGCGGTCATCAACGAATGACGATGCGTATGGTGTCTACGGGCAGATCTACCGCTACCCCTGGCTCGAGCCTACGTACAACAACCAAGTGCACAATGTCAGTTCGCTCTACATGGTGGACACCGAGTATGCACAGCAGTACGGCGTCGACTGGTTTATCGAGGCTGGCTTCGACAATCAGTACTACTGGGAAAAGACATACGATCAAGGGACGGTCTACGTCGTCTATGCATACAGCGATCCAGACACCAGTCAGTACATGGGGCCCTTCAAGGTGGTCCCTGCGCCTGACGAGGATGTCTGGGTTTCGTTCGAGATCAACAACCACAGCATGGTTCCTCCCGCAGACTCAGAGTGGTACGCCGCATGGAACGGTCATACGTTCCTACACGGTCTCAAGTTCCCGAATGGGCGGCTGCGCGAGGGACAACCTCAGGCGTCGTCGGAGCGCTGGGGTCTCGCGGATGCACGGTCCTCATTCAGGTACCTGCAGTACAAGCGAATCCAGGGCAACTACGCGCCTTGGTTTGGCATGGTGACCGCCGACAACGATCCGTGGTATGACTGCTGGAGTAGCCTGATAGGCGTGGTGCCGGTGAGGTTCTACATGTGGAGGGATATGATTGCGCCATGAGGAGAGATGAGTGCGGAACAAGGCATTCGACCCTGCTCGCAATCCTGCTGGTACTTGCGGTGTCAGCTGGGGCATGTGCCCCACGATCCGAGGCTGCTATCGATGGGGCGGATGCCCCGGTGGCGAAGTATGGGGCCAGGGCCGAGGGCTGGTCGTACTGGCGGGAGCGTGGGGATGTCGTGAGTGACGTCTCAGAGGTCCGAGAGCGCGTCGGGTTCTCTCCGCTGCGCATCGAAGTCCCGAATGGTCACGAGCGTCTCGGCGCGGTGACCATCGGCAACACGCAGGATCCTCTCGCTCCGCGGTGGTACAAGGAGTTCTGGGACGACATCAACTTCCATCAGTCGGACGAGGGTTCTCCGGAGGCGACGCAGGGCGTCTTTGACAACCGGCCTGAGAGGATCATGGCGCTCAGTGAGCCGGTCACCTACGACGTCACGGTACGCGGCTATCCCGGTTTCGCGTGGAATGCGATGCAGAACCAACCTGTGCACACCAGGGATGGATCGCAGATCTACTACAACGAGGATGAGTGTGGCGTCAGGTGGGTCGAGGGGCAGATGCTGTATTCGATCTCATCGACGGCGGCCTCCGACTATCACGAGCTGCTCGACATCGTCGAGAAGGCAACGCCTGCGGCCCCCTGAGTGGCGGTACCGGGCGATCCTGAAGTCGCGCGCGTGTCCCGAGCGTGTCGTTCCTGTCATGCGATGACAGCGGTCTCGGCTATAATCACGGTCTGATCGCCTGCCCGCGAGCCATCGTACCGACAGGAACCCGCCATGCCCTCACTCGGCAACATCCCGCCCACCATCTGGTGGGAAGACGGTACCGTCCGCATGATCGACCAGAGCCGCCTGCCGCTGGTGGGCGACCTGCTCGTCTGCAACACGTACGACGGCGTGTGCACCGCGATTTCCGGGATGGCCGTGCGCGGCGCGCCCGCGCTGGGTGTGGCGGCCGCGCTTGCGGTGGCGCTGTGGTCCGAGACAGATGGCGCCGAGATCACCGACCTGCGGTACTACCTCGGCGAGCTGGATCGCGTGGCCGATGAGATCGCCTCCACGCGTCCGACTGCGGTCAACCTCAAGTGGGGTGCCGAGCGGATGAAGCGCTTCGCACGTGACAACGCGGACGTGGGCCTCGACGCGCTCCGGCCCCTGCTGCTCGAGGAGGCGTTGCGGGTCCGCGCCGAGGACGAGGAGCGCAACCGCGCGATGGGCGAGCACGGCGCCACGCTCCTTGAGCCCGGCTCACGCATCCTCACGCACTGCAACGCGGGCTCGCTCGCCACGGCGTACTTCGGCACCGCGCTCGGCGTGATCTTCACCGCGCATGAGCAGGGCAAGGTCGCGCAGGTGTGGGTGGACGAGACGCGTCCGGTGCTGCAGGGCGCGCGCCTCACCGCCTGGGAGCTTCGCATGGCGGGCGTGCCGTTCAAGCTCATCACCGACAACATGGCCGCCAGCATCATGCGTCGC
Organism: uncultured Coriobacteriaceae bacterium; assembly: GCA_964582445.1. GTDB lineage: Bacteria > Actinomycetota > Coriobacteriia > Anaerosomatales > Anaerosomataceae > Anaerosoma. The sequence continues at coordinate 2,325 of CAZOSR010000160.1, forward strand.
GGGCTGGTGGACGCGGTGATCGTGGGAGCGGACCGCATCGCCGCTAACGGCGACGTGGCAAACAAGATCGGTACGTACGGGCTCGCGGTGCTCTGCAAGGAGCACGGTATCCCGTTCTACGTGGCGGCGCCGTCTTCCACCGTCGACCTCACGCTGGCATCCGGCGACGAGATCGTGATCGAGGAGCGCGACGAGCGCGAGATCACCGGCGTGACGGTCTCGGGCGTCATCGAGCCGCGTACGTCGATCGAGACCAGAGCGCTCGACATGCTCACCGAGGCGGGACCGTACGCGCTTGGCATGACCAAGGGTCACCAGATGCAGCTTGTCCGCAAGGGCGGCGCGTACCAGTTCGACGCCTGGATGCGCATCGCACCTCCCAATATCGAGGTGTACAACCCTGCGTTCGATGTGACGCCTGCCGAGTACATCACCGCCATCGTCACCGAGCGTGGCGTTGCGCGCGCGCCGTACGGCGAGTCGCTCGCCGAGGCGTGCTGCGGCACGGGCGCCCTTCACGAGCTCGGCTAGGCCAGCGCCGTGGACGTCGGCAGCCTGCTGGGCGTTATCGGAGGGCTCCTCGCCCTCGTGGGTGTGGGCGTCGCCCTGCGCGTGAGCGGGTTGCTGTCTGCCGAGGACTCCCGTCCGCTGAACACGGTGCTGATGTACGCCGGCCTCCCGGCGCTCATCTTCAGTTCGGTGCACCGGGCAGCACTGGACCCGCGCTTGGTCATGCTGCCCGCCATCGCGTGGGTGGTGGCGCTCGTTGGACTCGCGATCGGTTGGACGCTTGCACGGCTGCTCAAGCTCCAGGGGCCCATCGCCGGCGCGTTCATCATGGCATGCGTGTTCGGCAACACGGGCTACATGGGCTACCCGGTCGCCTCGGCGCTCATGGGAGACCCCGGACTCGTGCGCGCGATCTTCTCGGATGTCTTTGGCAACACGGCAGCGGTCATCTCGATCGGCTCGCTTGTTGCCGGGCACTACGGAGCGGGAGATGTGAAGGTGAACCCGCTCAAGGAGATCGTCACGTTCCCGCCGTTCATCGCGCTCGCAGCTGCACTCGCGCTGCATTCGGTTCCGATTCCGGAGTTGGTTACATCCTGGTTGGATGCCCTTGGTAGAGTCGTGATACCGGTGATCATGATCTCCGTCGGGTTGAGCCTGAAGCCTCGCGAGCTCAGGGGACATCTCTCGCTCACGGCGGTGGTGGCCGCCATCAAGCTCGTGGCGCTGCCGCTGATCGCGTTCGGTCTGGGTGCGCTGCTGCTCGAGGATCCGGATTCGCAGCGCGTGGCGATCATCGAAGCCGGTGTGCCGACGATGATGATGCTGGTGATCATGGGCCAGCGCTACAAGCTCGACAGCGATTTCATCGCGTCGGCCATCCTGACGACGATGCTGGGTGCGATCGTGACCATCCCGGTCCTGCAGTTGCTGCTGGGCTGACGCGTCCGCCCCGGAAGGGGAGGACGTGCGCGCGCTCCTGGACTTCGTGTTCCCGCCTCGCTGCGCCGGGTGCGATCGGCCCGGCGTGCTGCTCTGCGAGGCGTGCAGATCGGCGGTGCGGTTGATCGACCCCGCCGCGGCTTGTCCGAGGTGCGGCGCTCCGGCGCCGCCCGGGGATCCGCACGCACTGTGCGCCGAATGCCGCTGGAGAGCGTTCGGGTTCACCGCAGCTCGGTGCGCCGCGCTGTTGGAGCCTCCCGTGTCCCGCGCGGTGGTCATGCTCAAAGACGGCGGTGAGCGGCGGTACGCGGGGGTGCTGGCCGAGTTGCTCGCGGCAGCAGCCGATGGGTGGCTCGAGTCCGACGACATCCTTGTGCCGGCGCCCGCTTCGCCCTCTGCGCTTCGCAGGCGCGGGTTCGATCACGCTGCGGACATCGCCCGTGCCCTCGGCCACATCACCGGCAACGAGATGCGCCTGATGCTGCGCGCCAAAGCCGGAGCCGATCAGCGCGCGCTGGGCAGGGACGCCCGGTTCGCCAATCGCGCCGGGGCGTTCCGGCTGGCAGAGGCACGCGGGCTCGCCGCCGAGCCTGCGGTACCGGCGCGCATCGTGCTCGTGGACGACGTGTTCACCACAGGCGCCACACTCGATGCTGCCGCGTGTGTGTTGAGGAAGGCGGGAGCAGGCGAGGTGCGGGCGCTCGCGGTGGCGCGCGCGGCGGGGAGCGGGGCAGTGGCAGATCAGGCGTCGCTCTGAGGCCACACACGCGCATCGGCCGCTGCCACCTGCTACACTTCAGGTGCTTTCACCCGGGTCTGTGGTTGCGGGCGCGCAAGCGCCCTAGTCCAAGGTAGGCGCGGCCGAAAGGACCCACGTAAGCGCGAGGCCAAGCCTCGTCGTGAGCATGGCGCGCCTTAGGGGTAAGTCGTACCGTCCGCAGCAGCCGCAAGGCCGATGCGGGCGAGAGGGCCGGTAGTGAGACTCAGTCTTGCGGAAGCCCCGGTATGCGGGTGTGGGGCCAAAGACCAGGTCAGCCGGGTGAAAGCTATGCGGGGCC
>CAZOSR010000161.1:0-4792 GCA_964582445.1 uncultured Coriobacteriaceae bacterium
AACCGGCCACGGAAGAGGCGATCGACGAGTTCTTCAGCCTGCACACCGCATGGCGACCCGCCCGGGCAGGCCGACGCATCGTCGTTGCGGGATGCCTGCCATCAAGGTACGGTGCCGATCTCGCCGAAGCGATGCCCGAGGCTGATGCGTTCGTGCCCGTCGCCGAAGAGGCTCGGCTACTGGAAACGCTGGAATCCATCCTCGGCGTCCCCGCAATGCCCACCCCGGGTCCACGGAGGCTGGTTCCTGGCGCCACGGCGTACCTCAAGGTCTGCGAGGGATGCGATCGGCGTTGTGCCTACTGCACGATCCCAGACATACGAGGTCCCTTCGTATCCATCCCGCTGGAGTCTCTCCTCTCCGAGGCGCGCTGGCTGGTTGACAACGGCGCCCGCGAGATCGTGCTCGTGGGCCAGGACATCGCATCGTGGGGGCTCGATCTCGGCAGCGATTCGAACCTGGCACTGCTGGTCAGGGCGCTGGACGGGCTGCCGGGTGACTTCCGCATCAGGCTCATGTACGTGCAACCTGATGGTGTGACCGATGACCTCCTCGACGCGATGGCCGGATGCACCCGCGTCTGCCACTACCTCGACATCCCGCTCCAGCACGCCTCAGCCGGTGTGCTTGACTCCATGGGGCGGCCTGGCGATGCGGAGTCCCACCTCGCACTGATCGATCGGATCCGACGCAAGCTTCCTGACATCGCGCTGCGAACTACGGTGATGGCGGGTTTTCCGGGCGAGACGGATCATGACGCCGATCTTCTCGAAGCGTTCATAGCAGAGGCCGGTCTCGACTATGTCGGCGTCTTCGCCTACTCCGCCGAAGACGGGACACCTGCTGCCTCAATGCCAGACCAGATCGACCCTGAGCTCGCTGGCGAGCGTGCGCAGAGACTTCGCGACATCGCGGACTCTATCGGCTGCGCCCGTGCACAGTCCCGGGTCGGAACGCTCCAGACCATCCTCGTTGACGGGTTCGACGAGGATGGCGACCTCATCGGGCGGACATGCGGCCAGGCGCCTGAGGTGGATGGCGTCACGTACGTGGATGCCAGCGTCTCTCCTGGCTCCCTTGTCGAGCTACGTATCACTGGGTCCGCCGGATACGATCTGGTTGGGGAGGAGACCTGATGCAGGATCTCAATCTCGCAAACCGGATCACCTTGCTTCGGATGGTCTTCATCCCGGTCTTCCTGGTCGTTCTGCTCGGCGAGCTGCCCGCCTGGCTTGATGCGCCCACATGGTGGCGCAGCGCCCAGCCGTGGGCCGCAGCGGCAATCTTCACAGTGCTGGCGGCCACTGACGCCGTCGACGGGTACATCGCGCGATCGCGGAATCAGGTCACGACCTTCGGGAAGTTCATCGATCCGCTTGCGGACAAGCTGCTGGTGACGGCGGCACTCGTCGCACTGGTCGACCTGGAACGGCTGCCCTCCTGGATAGCACTCGTCATCATCAGCCGCGAACTGGTGGTGAGCGGACTGCGGATGGTCGCCGTCGCGGAAGGTCGTGTCATCGCCGCGTCCTCCGGAGGGAAGGTCAAGACGGTACTCCAAATCATCGCGATCGTCTGCTTCCTGCTCAAGGACAGCAGCCTGCTCGCGAGCCTGCTTGGCACCGGGACGACACTCTTCCAGACGCTCTCGTGGACGGTGATGGGCGCAGCTGTCGTCATGACCGTCTGGTCGATGGTCGACTACTTCTACCACGCACGCGACATTCTCAGCGGGCCGTGGGAGCGGGAGGTCTGAGTGAGCGCGCTCGAGACCGCCGCAGTCATAACGGTCGGGACCGAGCTCACGACTGGCCACCGGCTCGACACCAACGGTGCCGAGGTCGCCAGGGCGCTGATGAACGCCGGGTTCATGGTCGCTGAGATCGTCTCCGTTCCGGATGATGTCGACGCCATCGCCGCCGCCCTCAAGAGGCTCTTCGACCGCCTCAGCACCATCGTCGTGACAGGAGGTCTGGGTCCGACTCATGACGATGTCACGCGTGAGGCGGCCGCGCGTGTCTTCGGGAGGAGCCTCCGACGGGATCCCGAGATCGCCAGGGCGCTCGCAGAGCGCGTATCGGCGCACCGCGAGCCAGCGTCGGCCCTTTCACTGCTGCATCAGGCCGATGTGATCGAGGGCGCCCACGTGTTGCCGGCGACCACGGGCACCGCACCGGGCCAGATGTTGGTCGACCAGGGCCGTACCCTGATCATTCTCCCGGGCCCGCCTCATGAGATGCGACCCATGCTGGAGTCGGTTCTCGCCGGTCGCACGGCCTCGGCGCCTCCGATCACGCTCCGCTGCGTCGGCATAACCGAGTCCGATGCAGGAAACCGCGTGCTTCCGGCCCTGGAACCGTTCACCGATGTCGATCTCACCTTGCTGGGCGGCCCCGGGCAGGTGGATGTGATCCTGGTCTCCACGAGCGGCGACCCGAAGACGCTCAGCGACGCCTCCGCCGCAGCTTTGAGCACTCTCGGGGACTCGTGCTACTCCACAGACGGTTCGACGCTCGCCGAGATGGTCATCCGGCATGCGGTCGAACGCTCTGTCTCCCTCTCGACAGCTGAATCGTGCACCGGCGGCCTTGTCGCTGCCGCTCTGACTGATGTCCCGGGATCGTCGCAGGTCTTCCGTGGCTCGATCGTCGCATACGCGAACGAGGCCAAGGTGGCCGCTCTGGGTGTGGACCCTGTGCTTCTGGAGCGGCACGGTGCGGTCTCGGAACCGGTCGCCCGCGCGATGGCTCGTGGCGCACTCCACATACCAGGCGCCACCCTGTCCGTCGCGACGACCGGGATTGCCGGCCCCGGGGGCGGCTCACCGCACCGTCCGCTGGGAACCGTGTGGTTCGCTGTCGCCAGCGCCGACGGTACTGTAGCTGCCGAGAGACATCGCTATGGCGGCGACCGCACCATGGTGAGACACCGTGCCCGCACTACTGCGCTCGACCTGCTCCGGCGCGCACTGCTTGACCGTTGATGCTCAGGGCGTTCTTCGGCATACGTCTGTCCACCCAGTTGACGGGCACGTTCGCGGCGTGCCGCGAGGTATGCGTAGCGGCAGATCCCGCCTGGGCAGGGGAGAAGTGGGTTGCCCCGGAGAATCTCCACGTGACCCTCCGGTTCCTGGGCGACCTTCCTGAAGGCGATGTCGAGCGCTGTATCGATGTCGTCAGTGATGGGCTCACGGCCCTCCGGCCCTGGCATCTGCGTCTCGATCTCGTCCGTGCCATTCCGCGCCCACGCTCTGCCTCGTTGCTCTGGGTCTCGTCCTCGCAGGGGATCGAGGACACGGCTGCTGCGGCCCTTGCGATCAGCCGGGTGACCGCGTTCCTCGATTACCAGTCGGACGACAGGCCGTTCCGGCCACATGCCACTCTCTGCCGAGCGCGCCGCCCGCGGAGCCTGTCACCAGTAGCCCTTGACGAGATCGACCGCTTCCTCCGCCTCACCGAGGCCCAGGCCACATCCATGTCAGTGTCAGAGGTTACGCTCTTCGCGTCGACGCTCACACCACGTGGGCCGGTGTACGAGGACATGGCGACTATCCGGCTGGGCCAGTGATTGACACCGAACGTATGTTCGTGTACGTTCATACCAGCCTTCAGGGGGTCGCAAGAACCGGATAAGGAGCAGGCACTGATGGAACAGGACAAGGAGAAAGTACTCGATCTCACTCGTGAGCAGATCGAGCGCAAGTTCGGCAAAGGCTCACTCATGCGTCTCGGCGAACATGCCGCAACCCAGCAGATCGAGTCCATCCCTACGGGTGCCTTGGCGCTGGATGCTGCGCTCGGTATCGGCGGCGTGCCTCGTGGCAGAATCGTCGAAATCTACGGACCGGAATCGTCAGGTAAGACAACACTCGCGCTGCAAATCATTGCCGAGTCGCAGCGCACCGGCGGCGTCGCCGCTTTCGTAGACGCTGAGCATGCGCTCGATCCTTCTTATGCAGCCAGACTTGGAGTCGACATCGAGGACCTCCTCATCTCGCAGCCCGATACCGGGGAGCAGGCTCTGGAGATCACTGACATGCTCGTCCGCTCCGGCGCCATCGACGTCATAGTGGTTGACTCAGTCGCTGCGCTGGTACCGCGCGCAGAACTCGAGGGCGAGATGGGTGACGTCACCGTCGGCCTTCAGGCACGACTCATGAGTCAGGCTATGCGCAAGCTTGCGGGCTCGCTCAACAAGTCGAAGACCACCTGTATCTTCATCAACCAGCTCCGCGAGAAGGTCGGCGTCATGTTCGGCAGTCCGGAAACCACCTCGGGGGGCCGTGCCCTCAAGTTCTACGCATCCATTCGAATCGATATTCGCCGAATCGACTCGATCAAACAGGGAACCGATCTCGTCGGAAACCGCGTCCGCGCCAAGGTCGTCAAGAACAAAGTGGCGCCTCCGTTCCGCCAGGCAGAGTTCGACATAATGTACGGTCAAGGAATCTCCAAGGAGGGCTCGCTCCTGGACCTTGGGGTCGAAGAGGGGATCGTCCAGAAGTCCGGCGCCTGGTACAACTACGGCGAGGAACGCCTGGGCCAGGGCCGTGAAGCGGCAAAGGACTTCCTACGCGAGAACGGCGACCTGCGCGACACCATAGATGCTCAGATCAGAGAGAGGCTCGGCCTCGCGGGTGCCCGTGGCGGTGCCGCAGTCGATGCACCCGACTCAGAGACGGCGGAGCCCCCCACCAAGTCCGGTAAGTAGTGCTCTGAGCTGCAGGGTTCCATGGATACGCGTAGTCAGATCACATCCATTCGGGCGCGGCGCGGCTCGAAGCGCCGCGACA
>CAZOSR010000162.1:0-2001 GCA_964582445.1 uncultured Coriobacteriaceae bacterium
TGCCGATCGTCCAGACCCTCGATCATCTCCTTGAGTGGATAGATCGTCTCTTGCCTGATGCTGTCGGCGCGCACCGCGGTCCGCTCTCAGTCTCCTCACGCCTGCCTGCTCGCACGTTCAGATCCTGTCAGCCCGACGCACGCCGTCGCTGGCTCCAATGTGTCGTTGTGAGTTTATGTGGCACCAACGGTGACAATTTGATAGATTGTCGTTGTAACCTTTCTGAGGGGATGCGATGACAAATTCATCTGCTGGCCGAGCGCCTCGGGGACGGCCCTCCCGGATCGCGGTCTATCAGCGATTCGCCACCGCCATCGATGAGCTCGGCAAGTACGGCGGGCTCCCCACCCCGGTTGAGGCCAAGCAGCTGTGGGATGACGTGTGGCACCTCGAAGCTCACCACTCCACGGCGATCGAGGGAAACACGCTCGTGCTGCGCGAGGTCGAGCAACTCCTGGAGCAGGGCCGAGCAGTCGGGTCAAAGGACCTCAAGGACTACATGGAGGTCCTCGGCTACGCGGAGGCTGCGCGCTGGGTCTACGAGCAAGGCGTCGACCCGGACGACCGAGAGCACGATGGCCTTCTCACCGTGACCGAAGTGCGCAGCATCCATACGCTTGCGATGACGAAGGTGTGGGAAGTCGCGCCGCACCCGAGCGCGTACCCTGACGAGGCGCCGGGCAGCTTCCGTCAGCACGATATCCACCCGTTCCCGGGGGGAATGAAGCCGCCGACGCACCCGCTTGTCTCGGCGGGTGTCGCCTCCTGGGTGGAGCAGGTGAATCAATTCGGCGCCGCGCTTGTCGACGGCACGCTTGATGTGGTCGATGTCCCGGAGGCTCTCGCGCGCATCCACGTCGACTTCGAGCGGCTGCACCCGTTCATCGACGGCAACGGGCGCACCGGGCGACTGCTGCTCAACCTCGTTCTGACGCGTCTAGGGTGGCCGCCAATCGTGATCTTCAAGGAGCAGCGACGGCGCTACCTCAAAGCACTCGATCGCGCCGACCACGATGACTTGGGCCCGCTCGCGGAACTCCTTGCCCGCTCGGCCATCGACAACCTCCATCGGCTGATCCCCAACATCGCCGGCCCCGCGAAGTACGTGCCGCTCGAGGCGCTTGCCGACGAGGAGTTCAGCCTGGCCGCACTCAAGCAGGCGGCGGGACGCGGACGGCTCGAGGCGATCATCGGCACCGACGGGCGGTATCGCTCCAGTCGCGCTGCCCTTGAGGCATATAGAGCATCAAAGTACTCACGAGGCTGAAGAGCATGAGCGAGTCCGGCGGAGCAAAGCCCCGGATTTGTCGCCCGATTTGTCGCCCAAATACCTGGTGACTGTTGGTACTCGTTGGTACCTATTGGGACTCGCCGCAGCTCCGCTGTACCAACGAGTCCCAACGAGTCCCAATAGTCACAAGCACTTTCAGGATTCGAATTCCCTTGGGGGCACCATTTGTTCGCAGGTCAGAGCACCTGAGTAGCCCGATCTCGAGTGTGAAATCGGGCTACAAATGTCTTACGGCTGAGGGCGGGTGCGGGGTAAAGGCCCAGGTCAGAGGGGGTGGAGAGGCCCCCACGTGCCCCAAAGGCATTCCCTGTTGCTGACGGTCCTCCTGGGCCTCAGTGGGCTGGCATCACAGTCGAGCCCCGACAGTCCGGCCGACTCTCGACAGGTCAATCTGGAGAACGACCGTGGCCTCTCGGAGAGGCACGGTCTGTGCAGCTAACGCCTACTGGAGCGCGAAGAAGGTTCTCGAGCCACCCCAGCCCTCCTCCAAGATGATGGCTCCGCCCTCGATCTGATCGACCGGTACAGCGACGACGAAGTCACCCGCGACTGTGGCGCCGGGAAAGGCTTCGCCCGCGTCCATGATTGGGTTCGGTGAGACGACGGATACGTCGAAGCTCTCGAAGGTGTTGCCCTTCGATTCGAGAATCTTGTATGAGACGTCGGCCCAGAGGGTGCCGGACTCGTCGCCAGTATAGGTGCCCTCGAGA